>NZ_JAUSUX010000017.1 GCF_030813795.1 Desulfofundulus luciae
CACCTCTTTTGCCTCCCCCTCTCGAGGGAGATTTTATCATAGGGTGGGTCAGTTTTATTTGACGATCGGGGGTCAATTCTATTTTACGATCTACATATCAAATTCTATCAGCACCTTATAAGTAGAGCTCTCGACTAACGCCGCGGGCGGATGAACCAAGAAATTAAACGGACACTCGGAACTAATCTCCAATTGCCCTTTTTCTTTTTTCCCCATTTGAGGACAGTAAATGTCCTGATCAAAACGCAATTCAGTGCCGGGAATTACAATACAATTTTCAGTCCAAATAACATTCTGCCTGAGAATCAAAGATACTGTGCATAACCCGTTAACATCTCCAGCAATAGCAGCCAGAGGCACGTATACATCCTTACCTCCGCAAATCACCTTCCTCAGGTTCTCTAAAGGTAGATACAGACTGCCGCCAGGGTAATCCAACCGCACCCCATATAGATATAATTCTTCAGGATCAGGCAGCGAGAATACCAGTTCCGGTAGCTTCCCCAGGTATACCGGTGTATTATCTTTGGTCCTCAGAACCGTTATCCTATTGCCTCCTAACAACTTGGGCACCAACTCTCCTTTCCGCTTAAGAATGGACACCCCAGTTTTTGACTCCACCAGTACCAAATCGACGTCATCCAGATGCAAATACCAGTATTCATAACCGGACCAGCGACCGGTCAACCGTTCTTGTTCTTTAATTACCTGGACGGGTTGTATATTGCTTCCAGCAGGGGCAACCAGGTAAACGTCTCCTGTTGGCAATTGCTCCTTTTCAATTAACTCTCCCCGCGAGTTGAAAAGCAGGCATAATTTATCGCCACCTAAACCGTTAATTTCCCAACACCGGTTAATTTCTCCGCATATGAGCTCAAAGTAGTATACAGATTCAGGTTGTTCCAGCTCTATAATAACAGACTCAGTTCGAAACTGGCCATCTTTAGTCTTTTTAATAAAAACATCTTTTTTCCATTCAGCCCCAGATTTTCCTCGAATCACAAATACAGCCCCTGTTGCCTCTTTTACGGATTGTTGAGGTAGCTCCACCTTAAGGGAACGCTCAAGAGTATCCAATCTGATAACCGGCCGGCGTAAAGTTATATCTCCCGCTTCTCTCCAGCCCCACGGCTGTTGTACTGCAGCCAACATGCTTTTTCCCTGCTGGTGCCACCATTTTTCCATAGACCGGACAATTCTGGAAGGTAAAGTAATACCGTTAATTTTTTCATCACCCTGATCCAGCTTCTGCATTAACAACAGGGAATTAAACACAAATTTGTGTGATATATCTCCTCCCTGTATTAAAAAGGTGCGGGTGGATTCATTCAAAGAATACAACGGCTTTTTGCTCCGTTCCATTTTTCCTTCCAATTCCAATTTCTGCTTCCGCACCTCGGTCAGGCTGACGTGAAGAGAATCTTCATCGAGATGCTCCTCCATTAAAGGCAGGTTGTCCAACAGAACATCAATATCGATCTGGCTGGATATTTCACCTTTTATAGTCTCAATTTCACGGCGTATATTTCTCTGTTGAACCAGCTCCTCCAGCCCGTCCTCCAGTTTACCTTTGCCCAGCTTGACCAGTTTCATTTTGTATCCAGCAATTTCTTCTTTGAGCTTGGACAACTGTTCCTTATATTGGAAAAGTTCTTGTTTAGAAACAGTTGCCATCCCATGCCTATCTGCAGCGATTTCCTGCTCTGCCCTGCCCAGGTCCTCCAATTGCTTCTCAATTTCTCGACGGCCTTTCAAAAGTTGTTGAACCTTCAGCAAGCCCTCGGGCAATAGCGGCCATGGCTCTGCCAGAAGATGGCTCCGCACGGGCAAATTGCTGAGATGTTGCACCAGCATACGCCTGCATTCCATTGCCTGCCGGTATCGCCGCCGCAACACTAAACGCAATAGCCACCCCCAAGAACCGGTAAACACCCTGATAGCAGAAAAAGATTCTCTGGCCAATTTCTCAACATATTCAACTGGAAGTTCTAACAGAGGAACGGCTAAACTTTCATCCCAGCAGTCCAATACTTGAACAGCAGTTGCTGCTATTTTCTGATTGAACTCATAAAGTTCGGAAAGCCTAACTTCTTTGATTTCAGCAATCTCCTGGGCCTTCTCCAACCAATTACAAATCTGCTGCAAATTATTCCGTTCTGCCTCAGCATGCTCCAGCCATCTCTCTGGAAAAGCCAATAACTCAGTTAACTCGTCAGATTCTTTAATTTTGGTTTTCAATTCCTTCAACCGCTTTAACCTATCCCTGTTTTTCCAAAGCTCCAGGGCAATGACCAAAGACTTCTCACGTTTGTCGAGTTCCGCCAGTTGTTCCTGCATATCTTGATATATAAGATATTCCTGGCGCCAGTTTGCCACCACATGTTTTACTTCGTCCCAGTTTACCCAGCTTTCTATCAGCCCGGCATTTTTGCGGTCTTTAAATAATGCCATTATCACATCGGAGAAGTAACTGTCCAGATAAGAATTCGGAACATAGCCGTGGGCCAGAATTGGTACTATATAGCGCGATTTGCCTTCAAATTTAGGCAATTTATACTTCTCAACTGTCTGGAGAAAAGTTTCGCCCAAAATCCTCTGCCATTTTACCTGAGCTTGTGGCAGTTCAAGGGCCCTGTATACCGGATCCCAAAAGTTATCCCTGTAATGCAATATACCCATCCAAACAAGAAAGATGGCAATGCTCAGGGAATTCTCAATAGCAGGATGCGGTTTTTTTAACTCCCTTGAGATCAATTTCGCCAGGTGATTGAGTTCCTCATGATTCAACTCGATATCCCCTAAAAGGGCCAAATCCGAAGAGCCAGCCAGTAACTCTTCAAAGTATATGTCGCTGGCATGCAAATGGCCACATTGGAGTAATCCCACTTTTTTCACCTTCTTCAAAAAACGAAAGAGCTCCAAAATGTGTCCCGGCTCCAGGCCCAGTTGCCCGGCCGCCATAATACATCCTACCGCAAAGCTTAACCTCACCTGCCACCAGCATTATTCCTCCAGCCGCATCAGGGCATTGTCGTAGTACATCAGGAGGCTTGAGTCTTCCTGGAGGACGGTATCGGGGATCCGTTTGGCCACATCCACGATGGTTTTAAAATCCTTTGCCGCCCAGCAGGCCTTGAATCCCGCCCGCAGTGCTTCGGTACGGAATACTTTCAGCCTGCCCCTGCCCTCCCTGTATTCCTCGAACTCTTTCAGGAGGGCCTTCTCCCGGATCTTCTCCAGGTCGGACTGCTTGTTGGGGTCGGGGACGTACCAGCGGCCCGCTTCGTCCCGCAGGAAGTAGAGTATGCTTTTTTACTATGCTTGACTGACAAAAAACGGTTTAATGCTTCTTATTAACATTAACTGGTAGTCGTTCTGCCGGTGATACTGGTTCACCGTTTAGTTCGGTTTGATTTTTTGGAATTATGCAAAAGTCACACTTGTTGGGTTATAAATCCAGGTTTTCTCAAGAGATATCCTTAAAAACAAAATTAACTTCATACTTTTTTAATGATATATTGGGTATTTCAGATACAGCGTATTTTAGTTTTCTATCGAAGTCTTCGGCAATTATAATACCTCTTACATTTTTGCTGCCAGCAATGTTTCGTCTAACCCAGCTGATGTAACTTAGAACTTGACCAGCAGCCGAATGGCTGGCCTTCCCTGCTTTTAGCTCAATAACAAGGTAGCCTCCTTCTTTATCTACGGCCAAAATATCTATTCTTCCTACATCGGTGCGGTATTGTCTCCCCGATATACTGTCTTCTGAATATAGCTGCAGTCCTTCTTCAATCTGTTCCAAGTTTCTTACGATATACTCTTCAAGGTCTTTTTCAAGGCTTATAACGGCTTCATCAATTTCTTCTTCAATTTCATCAATTTCTTCATCAACCTGAACAACCCCCTTCTCAGTAACTGCCCACTCTCCATCCGTTTCGGGGTTATAAAGCCTGTACTGCCCTCTGCCAACATAAAATAAACAAGGCTGTTTACGAAGATAGGGATAATGCTTGCTGGAGGGATGGTTAGCGCTTAAGCCGATCAAATGACACTGGATGGTGCTCTCCTTCCAGGGCCTGTCGGGATATTTCTCATAAATGTAGTCAATAACTTGCCTTGTGGTTACTGTACCGCCAAGTTTTGTTACGGCGTCCTTGACTGCTTCAAGACAGGTAGCCATTTTATCATCCCCTTTTATCAAATTCTATTCATTCCGCTAACAGTCCCTTTTCTTATCTTTATCATAATCAAAAGCTTTTCAAGAATGGTCAAGCAGGCCAACGGCATTATTCATCCAGCCGCATCAGGGCATTGTCGTAGTACATCAGGAGGCTTGAGTCTTCCTGGAGGACGGAATCGGGAATCCGCCTGGCCACATCCACGATGGTTTTAAAATCCTTTGCCGCCCAGCAGGCCTTGAATCCCGCCCGCAGTGCTTCGGTACGGAGTACTTTCAGCCTGCCCCTGCCCTCCCTGTATTCCTCGAACTCTTTCAGGAGGGCCTTCTCCCGGATCTTCTCCAGGTCGGACTGCTTGTTGGGGTCGGGGACGTACCAGCGGCCCGCTTCATCCCGCAGGAAGTTTTGTTCCAGGAGCTCGGAGAGTTCCGGCAGTTTCTCGTGCCTGGCCTTGTGCAGCTCTCTCAAAAATTTGGGCTGGATTTCCTGGTAAGTCTGTGGTTTCTTTTCCAGTTCGCCGCGCAGCCACTGGATGGAAGACTTTTCATCGGTTACAAAAAGGGATAATTGCTCAATTTCCTGGACCATAAAACGCTTCTTATCATATTCCACTACCTGGTCGGGGAGGAAGTACATTCCGTCTCTTTCCGGGAAGCGCTGTTTTAAACCGGCGTAAAACTCCGCCGCACCCATGGGAACGGCAACGCCCCGCTGGATGTGGAAGGCCACCATCCGGTCATAAAGGAGGTAGTTCTGGCGCTCGGCGATGACCTCGGCCCTGCCGTCCTTCTCCACAAACACGGGAAGCTGCTTTAAGTGCGTGCGGACAAAGTCCCAAACCCCCTCTTCCGTCCCCGCCGAAAGATGAAAACGCTTCTCCAGGCCGCCGTTGGGTTTGTAAGCTGAGATGACCAGGTCCTGCTTCACAGCGGTTGTCGAAGTAACCTGCTTGAAAGTCCCCTGCTTTTTGTCCAGGGTCCGTACGTCGGCAATAACAAACCCGGCCCGCATGATGGCCTCCTGGATGGCGTTCCAGATCCGGTTCTGGGAGTTGTGAAACACCACCGTCATCCACCGGCCGGGCTTGAGAACACGGTAATATTCAGCAAAGCACTTTTCCATGAGCTCCTGGTATTCCCTGGGGCCTTTGCCCTGTACTTTATTCTCAACGGCTTCGGGTCCATTATTGGTGAAGACTTTAAGCCAGGCTTCCCAGAGGAAGTTAAGCTCGGAATACATCAGGTTTCCACCAAAGGGAGGATCGGTGAAGATATAATCCACTGAACAATCTCTAAAATCAATTTGTGTCATGCTATGAGTTGAGATTGCAATAACGTTTTCGCTAAAATGTTTTCTCGCAGCCCTGAGAAGGGTCCTTAGTCTGTTAGAAAGGGATACATACACAGGCTTCTCAACCAAGATAGAAGGAATATATAGAGTTCCTTTGACACCACCAGAAAATGGCCCTCCACCTCCCTTAAACAGTTTCTTGATATCTACGCCCACCAGTTTGGTCAAATCACGGTGTTGTCCGGAAATCCACATAAAACTTTCGGTAGCCCGCCGGAACCGAGTCCACACCGAAGCCAGCACCCACAAATTCCGCCTGGTGTAAAAATGGTGAACATGAGTAATCCCATGTGATACTTTAGGCTGTTCGGTATTGTAGCCCTCCGGCAAACGGTCGGTAGGATACCAGTACGGTATCTCGCTCTCGTCGATCTTCCGGATCAGCTCCAGGTCGTACTCGTCGGGCTCTTTCTCATACCTCTTATTCCCTACCGAATAGTTAATGAGCACCGGCACCTGGCGGGCCCGGGTGATGGTCTGCCCGATGTCCCGGTCAAATACTTTTTCCCAGGCCCTCTCCAGGGTCCGCTTGGTGAGGTCCGCCCCGCAGTGGGGGCAGGGAAAATCGTCCCTGACTTTACCTTCTTCTTTGTCTACCGCCACTTCCCAGAAGACAAGCTCCGCTGAACAATGGGGGCAGATAAAGACGTCGGACCAGACGGTGTAGTTGATTTTCCCCATGATGGGGTTGCCGTTTATGTCTTTCTGCACCTTCCCATCCACCACGTGCCTTGTTTTGTACATCCAGCCGCATTCTTTTTCAACTTCGTCCAGAATCCGCCGGGCTTCCCGTTCAAAGGCCCGAACATCCACCGGTGTGTTGTAGTTGTAGGCAATGAAAGTGGCTGCCGGCGAAAGGTCGACTAATATAGCCTTGCGTGCTCCAAGCTTAGAAAAGGGCCGGCCTTTTTCGTCCAGGATGGTCCCGTCATCCAGCACGCGGTAACCCAGGGATGCGACGGCCTTGCGGTCCCCGCATAACCTTGCCGCCACGCCGGTCATGCCCGTACCGCAGAAGCCGTCAAAGACGATATCCCCGGGCTCCGTATAATGGAGTATGTAGCGCATGATGGCCCTGTGGGGTACTTTTGTGTGGTATGAGTGGGCGTTGTAAATGGGGTCATTTTTCCCTTCTGAAACGTCCGCCGCAAATGGTTCCCGATGATAGCTGTCGTGATCAGGATCATAGGGCCTGCCGTGTTCTTTAACAAAATCCTCGATGAATGGATTGGGGCAGGCGGTATAATAGGGCGGGTCGGAGAGGTTAATGATATCTTCATCTTGAGCAATGGGAAACCCTTCGATATGCCTGACCCGGTCCAGGTGATCTCTGGTAAGCTTGAAGCGCCTGTTTTCCTGCCCTTCTTTTCGCTCACCGGTTTCTTCTAACAGGGCATCCGGGAAAATCCGGTTTTCTTTTGCCACAAATCTTCACTCCTCTACTCCAGTACGATTCTAACCTTCCCGGGGTCCCTGCCGCGGGTCAGGGACTGGACATAGTCCTCAAAGCGCTTCTGAAATTCAGAAATGGTGCAGGGCGTTCCTCCCACACCCAGGGCCTTTTTAAGGTCATCTACCTTTACCAGAACTTTTTCCATGCCGGACAGCACTTCCTGAACGGCCTTTACAAACGATGCATCAACCACGTAAGGAAGTTGCTGCTCCCTGACTACCGTCTCCAGTGCTTTTTGCTGCTCCGGCTTTAAGAGATAGATGTTTTCCTTCACCGTGGGGTCTTCCAGGTTGGCGGCCAGGGTGCGGGTCCAATCCCCGTACAACCGTTCCAGGTCATCTTCGAGCTGCCTGAGGGCTGCTTCCGCCGGCACTTTAACCGGCTCTTCCGCCGGCCGGAAACGACAGTGGGGGCAGACAGGAGTTCCCTTCAAATCCTCAACGGTCAGGCTGAAGCATGTTTTCAGTTCGGCCAGGCGGTTTTGAAAGCCGGTCAACTGCGCCCGGGGCATCAATTCAATGCCCGCCAGCTTGCCAAGTTTGCCCAAGCGCTCATCTTTAAGGAGTTCAGATTTCTTCTGGTCCCCTGTGGCGTTTAACCGGGCTTTTGCATGGGCCTGCAGGTAGCTATCAATATAAGAATTTTTAAGTTCCGTGAGTACATGAACGATCTCACGGCGTAGATTCGGGTCGGCAAGCTCATCCGCCCCGGATATTTTTGCTATGAGATTGGCGCGTTGCTCCCGGGCCTTTCTGCTCCATTCCGCCTCAGCCGGGAGGACGGCCTCGGCCGTAGCAAGGTAAGAAGTTAACGGCATGATTTCCCTGGCCAGGGCGGCCAGTTCCTCAATCTTCCGCAGGCTGTCGAGGTGCGACTTCTGGGCGTTAATATCGCTTTCACCGTACCGGAAGTTTTTCAATTTGCCCGGTGTATTGAATACTTTTAAGGACTCCAGAAACTCTTTAAAAGCGTCCAGTGCCTGCCGTAAATCAGTTTTCTTTTTTTCATCGAAAAGGGAAATGTCCCACAGGGATACCCCCTGCTGTATCTCCTGCCGGGCCAGCAGGGTGCGTTCCAGAAGCTTATCTACTGCTTCTTGAAGCTGCCTTATGGCCTCCTCTCTGGTGGCCGGGTTGACGACCAGCCCGGGAGGCAGGCCGAAAAATTCAAAGAGAGCCTGCAACGGGCCAACGGGCAGATCCCTCGGCCGTTCAATGTGCTTGAAAATGACAAGGTCTGCCAGGGGAGTCCTGCCGAGTTCCTCCAGATTGGAGGCGTCTATTTTTTTTCCCGTAAGGCTTAAAGTGATATCACCGCTGTGGATCAGGCTGGCCAGGATGACCACCACCCATTCCGGTTCCAGCCTGAAACGGGGCTCGTACTCTACACCGCGAAAATCGGCAATTATTTCGTCTCGCTTCAGAACCTGCCCCGGCCCTTTCCGGTTCAGCTGGTCCAGGATGTGTCTGGCATAACGCGACTGCTGTGGCCTGAGCTTATCCCCGTCCAGCAGTTCCAGAGCGTCAAGGACGGCAGTACCCTGCCTGGTTTTGATCTGGCCGAGGATCCACCGGATGGCTTCCTGGGCAGCCTGGGGCCGGTTTTTTGACGTGATCAGGGTGGAAAACGCCGGATAGTCCGGGGCCTGTTCTTCAAAGTGTGATGCCAGACATATGGACCCTGCCAGGTTGACCAGATCCCGTATGGAGGAATGGGGAGCGGCATTTCCCCTGATCCACTCGACAAATTTTCTGGCAACTCCCCTGCAGGTAACTTCAAAAGCGGTAGTGATATTGCTGCGCAGCCATTTGACTATAGTTTTAAGGTGCTCATTGGCCTTGTTCTCGTAAACCTGCCGCGTACCTTTCGAGGCAGTACTGGCCATTTCCCGGGCACCGGCGAAAAGCTTTAAGGCCTGATTGAAGCTTTCGTCACGCTGTACCAGCCTGAAAAACACTTCGTCGGGCTTTATCTCATCTTCAAAATGCGGCGGGTCAAAGGGCTGGAGAAAGTACAGATAAAAATCCCTGGGGGGATGGGCCGTAGAACGTTCATTGGGAGCTCCAAAGAACAGATAGCCCAACCGGCTCACTTTTTTCGCCCGCCACTCGATTTCGTGTTCCCAGATCCTGAAATTGGGTACATAAGTAACCTCCGGGCATTCCATAGCCCGGGCAAGGGCTTCAAAATAGTAGCGGTCTAACTGGGACTCATTCAGGGTCTCTGCCTTCTGCTCAATCAAGGAATCAAAATCGATATCCTTCTTTAAGTCCAGGTAATACTGGCCGTTCTCCTGGTTAAAAGAGATAAACTGCCCGCTTACCGTCCGCAGGATTTCCCGAAGAACCGATTCAACGGTGGTCTTCAGGAAATCGGCATCCTCTTCGGGTAAAGGTAAGAAGAGGCAGAGGTCGTCGCGCAACTCTTCGGCCGTAACCCCCAGCGGGCTGTAAATATCGCCGGTAGTTAGGCGGTGGACGCTTAAAGCGTGAATTATGCGCAGCGCCACGGGCTTATACTGGGGCCGGGTAAATGCCTGCTGGATGCGGCTTTCTAAAACCTGGCTTTTCTCTATAACTTCTCTTATTTCGGGAATGCTCCTGAAAGACGGGTTATCCTTCAAGTTCTGCCAGTATGAGTCATAGGCAATGAGGCCGGGCGCAGTTTCCGGAACTTCTTCGTCCAGGAGTTTTTTCATGGCACCGCTAATGGTTTTCAGCACTTCCCGCTTTTCGGCCACATAGACCTGTTCGAAGGTTTCGAGATACGCCGGATGGACGGGAAAAAGGGCAACAAATTCATCCATGCGCTCGGCCATAGTGCCGTAAAGTCTGGTGAAACGCTGCAGGTGTTCCCGGATAAGGGCCTTTTGCCGATCATCCTTGCGCAATAACCGCTCGGCGACTACATAGGCTATATCTTCACGGACAATCCGTATTTGTTCGAAGCGGTCCTTCACCCGGCGCAGGGTTTCCGCTACAAACTGGAAGCGGGGATTGTCGAACAGGGCCTCCTGTACACCGGCCATAAAGCGGAAACGGGTCAGCCGGCAGACCTCGCCTATTTCCCGCAAGAAATTCAAGTCGAGAATCAGTTCCTGGTCCTTGCGGGTCCGCAGGTAGTCGAGGAGTTCATCAACAACCAGTAAAAGACCGTAATCAGGGTAAACCTCCTGAAAAGCATTCATCATTTCAATGAGAGGGTCTTTGTTATTGGTGACTTTATCCGCATCCGGAAACTGGTACTCTACTCCCATTCCAGCCAGATGTTCTTCCAGCTCGGCACAGATAATGTTCCGCAGGGACATGGTTGTGGAACCAATTTCGGTCCTGATGACTTTAAACTTTCCGGCGATGGCCCTAGCCTTTTCCGACACAGCCGGGTTGCGTATTGCCCCGGCCATCTCCGGATATTCGGCCACCGCAGAGACTACCGACATTAAGTGGGATTTACCGGTACCGTAGTTTCCTACGATCAGCAATCCCTTGTTATCCTGGGGGTTATCATATTGAAGTTGAGGAAAAACAACGCCTGCAAGCTGCTCGGCCATGCGGTCGGAGATTACATAGGTTTCAACTAACTGGTAAGCTCTGGCTCTAGCGTCGGCTTCACGCAATTGGACGATAGTCTCTATAGGTTCAAAATGAATCAGGTCATTGTATTTCACGACACTCCCACCTTTGTTAAATTTGACAAACCAGAGCATCAACTTCAGAATACTTCCTGTACTCCGGGTGACCGGGCTCGGCATAAATCAGTGTGCGGCCTTCAAATTTTCCACTCCATGCAGCCACGATGGTCCGGGTGCGGCTGATGTGTTGAAGCAGGCGTAAAGGGTCCTGCTGAAGACCAGGGTCAAAGAGTATCTCGATATTATCCAATAGAACAGTATCTCCTGCCGTATCTATAATTGCCTCAACGATCCTGGGCAGCCGCAAGGGGCGAACCCGGCCGGGGTATTCAAGCAGTTTCTGGCTCAGTATCAGGTTCAGATTAATGTAAGGATAACCCGCCTCATTGGACAGTTGAAGAAGAGCCCGGGTTTTCCCGGACGCATCCGGCCCAACCAATAACACTAATTGATAATAACGCGACCGGGCTGCCTCTATATGTCTTTTCAGATCCTCTATTTTACCACTCATAGTAATCACCGGTGCTCATGGTTCGACGGAATCTGGCGAAAATCCTGCCAAAAATAGCAGTCGTTGCTGCAGTTCCGGGTGTGATGCAACCAGCCAGAGCTAAAAAAAACAGGGCGAGGTTCCATCCTTTCCTCGCCCATACCTATTTCATTTCAATTCAGTTTACCACTTTATTACCAAGTCTACGACTCATACTCAGTTCACAACTTTATTCCATGAAAACACGAAAGAACTAATCCTGCCTCTCCCTACTCCACCGTCACGCTCTTGGCCAGGTTGCGGGGCTGGTCCACGTCACAGCCCCTGACCACGGCCATCTGGTAGGCCAGGAGCTGCAGGGGTATAACGGCCAGCACGGGGGCCAGGACGGGGTTGGTGGGCGGGATGTAGAGCACGTGATCGGCCACCTTTTCCAGTTCCTTCTGCCCCTCCATGGCCAGGGCGATTACCGTGGCGTCCCGGGCCTTCACCTCTTTGATGTTGCTCAGGGTTTTTTCAAAGAGGTTCTTCTGGGTGGCCAGGGCGACCACCGGCACGCCCTCTTCAATCAGGGCCAGGGTGCCGTGCTTTAATTCCCCGGCGGCGTAGGCTTCGGCGTGTATATAGGAGATTTCCTTCAGCTTCAAGGAACCTTCCAGGGCCACGGCATGGTCCAGGCCCCGGCCGATGAAGAAGACATCCTCGGCCCTGCCGTACATCCGGGCGAGATCCCTGATCAGGTGGCCGTTGCCCAGGATCAGTTCCGCCCGGCTGTCCAGCTGTCTCAACTCCCGGATGATCGCCCGCCTTTCCTCAAGGGTAATGGTGCCCCGTACCGCGGCCAGGTGCAGGGCAATCAGGTACATGGCCACCAGCTGGGTGGTATAGGCTTTGGTGGAGGCCACGGCGATCTCGGGGCCGGCCCAGGTATAGAGCACGTGGTCGGCTTCCCGGGCAATGGAGCTGTCCACCACGTTGGTCACGGCCAGCACCGGAGCACCCAGACGCCTGGCTTCCCTCAAGGCGGCCAGGGTATCGGCGGTCTCCCCCGACTGGCTGATTACTATCACCAGCGTACCTTCATCAATAAGAGGCTGGCGGTAGCGGAATTCCGAAGCGATATCCACCTCCACCGGTACGCGGGCCAGTTGTTCGATCACATACTTGCCCACCAGGCCGGCGTGGTAGGCGGTGCCGCAGGCGGTGATAAATATTTTACGCAGGCTTCTTAGCTTATCGTCATCAAGCTCCAGTTCCTTGAGCACCACCGCCGAATCGTCACCGGCCAGGCGGCCCTTCAAGGTATCCCGCAGGGCCCGGGGCTGCTCGTGGATCTCTTTGAGCATGAAATGGGCAAAGCCGTTTTTTTCCGCCTGGGCGGCTTCCCATTTTACCTCAAAGACCCGTTTCTCCACCGGCTCCCCGCACCGGTTAAAAATCTTTACTTCTTCCGGCGTAAGTACGGCCATCTCGCCGTCGTCCAGGATGTATGTGCGCCGGGTATGGGCCAGCAGGGCGGGGATATCGGAAGCCAGGAAGTTTTCGCCCTGACCCAGGCCCACCACCAGGGGGCTGTCCTGGCGCACGGCCACCAGTTTATCCGGCTCGTCAGCAGACAGCACCACCATGGCGTAGGAACCCCGGATGTGCTCCACCACCCGGCGTACCGCCTCTACCAGATCACCCCGGTAAAAGTGTTCCACCAGGTGGGGAAGCACCTCCGTGTCCGTTTCGGAAGTAAACTGGTGGCCCCGGGAGCTCAGCCATTCCCTCAGTTCCAGGTAGTTCTCAATAATCCCGTTGTGCACCACGGCAAAACGCCCGGAACAGTCGATGTGGGGGTGGGCATTGGTGTCCGAAGGGCGGCCGTGGGTGGCCCAGCGGGTGTGCCCGATGCCGGTTCGCGCCCGGCCGTTGTAACCCTGTAACCTTTCCGCCAGGCCGGCCAGCTTGCCCGCCTGCTTGTGCACCTTAATGACCCCGTCTTCCAGAACGGCAATGCCGGCTGAATCATAACCGCGGTATTCCAGTTTGGCCAGCCCGCCAAGGAGTATGGGTACGGCCCGCCGGGGGCCGGTATAGCCAACGATGCCACACATATGGAAAACCTCCAGCAAAAAGGTTTTTAGTCTAACAATTAGAAATGCCGGGGCACAGAAAGGCCTCCGGCAGAGAAAGGGGCTTTTGTAAAAAGAAGGAACGGGGGTAATTTCGTAGAACGGCCTCCTACCCATATGCCACCGGACACCCTTTGTCCCGGCCGTTGCCGGCCGGTTTTGTAGTGTCGTTCACGGTCGTGGCCAACCGGGGAGCACCCGCCGAAAACTTCGATAAACTCCCTCCTCGTCAACCCGGAACACCCGTTAAATCAACTGGCTAACCGGCAATTTCCGGGTTCTGGCGCTTTAGTTTTCAGTTGTCCCGAAAGATTAGCGCTTCCCACCCCCTTCCAAAAAACCCTCGTTTAAGAGGATACCTTGCGGATTACGTCTACCAGCTCGCCGGCAATGGACCGCAGGAGGTCCATATCCCGGCCCTCAACCATCACCCGCACCAGGGGCTCGGTGCCCGAAGGGCGCACCAGGATGCGCCCCTGCCCGGCCAGGCGTTCTTCCTGCTCCCGGATGGCCCGGGCCAGTACGGGACTGTTCATCACCTTATCCTTATCGGTTACCCGGACGTTTTCCAGCAACTGCGGCAGCTTCTCCATCTGGGCGGCCAGTTCCTGCAGGGTTGCCCCCGTTTCCCGCACCACCTGCAGGAGCTGCAGGGCGGTTAAAATGCCGTCCCCGGTGGTATTGTAATCCAGCATGATGATGTGCCCGCTCTGCTCCCCGCCAAAGGTGGCTCCCGAGCGCAGCAACTCCTCCAGGACGTAACGGTCCCCCACCCGGGTCTTCAGCACCCGGATGCCGCTCTGCCCCAGGGCCAGGTCCAGCCCCAGGTTGCTCATCACCGTGGCCACCACCGTATTTTTGGCCAGCCGGCCCTTTTTCTGGAGGGCCCGGGCCAGGATAACCATAATCTGGTCGCCGTCCACCGGGTTGCCCCGGCCGTCCACGGCGATTACCCGGTCGGCATCCCCGTCATGGGCCAGCCCCAGATGGGCGCCGTGCTCCAGCACCGCCTCCTGCAGGGCGGCCGGGTGGGTGGAGCCGCAGCCGGCATTGATATTGACCCCGTCGGGGGTGTTGAATATGGGGATGACTTCCGCACCCAGTTCCGCCAGCACCCGGGGGGCAACCCGGGAGGCGGCCCCGTTGGCGCAGTCCACCACCACCTTCAAGCCGGAAAAGTCACAGGATACGGTATCCTTTAAAAAGGCCACGTAACGGTCCACCGCATCGACTACCGGGTAAGCACGGCCCACCCCCGCCCCCACGGGAGCGGGAATGCGGTCGGGACAGGAAACCAGTTGCTCGATTTCCTCTTCCATCCCGTCGGACAGCTTGTAGCCGCTGGCTCCGAAAAACTTGATCCCATTGTCACCCATGGGATTGTGGGAAGCAGATATGACCACTCCCCCGGCGGCACCCAGGGCCCTGGTGAGGTAGGCAATGGACGCGGTGGGCATGACCCCCACCTTGAGGACATTGACCCCGGCCGAACATATCCCGGCCGTAAGGGCGGCCTCCAGCATGTCGGAGGAAATGCGGGTATCCCAGCCGACCACCAGGCTTGCCCCCGGCAGGCCCCGGGAAAGGACGTAAGCCCCCGCCCGGCCCAGCTTTAAGGCCAGTTCCGGGGTAAGCTCCCGGTTGGCTACCCCCCGGACGCCGTCGGTACCAAATATTGCTCCCATGGTCAGAGTCTCCTTTCACGTTCACCCGCAGGAAGTAATTCCAAGATCACGTCCAAACACTGATAATTATATCCACACCCATTGAAGAGGTCAATTTTTTGTCTGGAAGTTTGACTTCACTAACAATAATATGATCAGGGATAACTTCCGGTCATGTCACTCCTGGCAAATCCCTGCAGCCACCCGTTTTTCATTGATTTTGTTCTTCAGGCGGCGTTCTTTCAGGAGGGCTTTCCGGCAATGGGGAAAGGCGTACCGTAACCTGCACCTGCTCGGGACGCATGACCACCCCGTTCCCGGGAGCAACCAGGCCAACCCTTCGTACCATGTCCTGACTGACCCCGCTGATATCCACCGGGACAGTGTTTACCCTTTGGACACCTTCCAGTACCGGCGCCGGTGCCGATACCTGGATCACATCGGGCTCCACCCTTACCTCCTCCACACGGTAACCTGCCGCGGGAGTCCCCCTTACCTGGGGTTCCACCGGCACTTCTTTTACCGGCATGGCCAGAACGGGAACGGTCACCCTGACCACAGGGGGAAATACGCTGACCCCCCGGGGCAGGCCGGTGAGTGTTGCCGATCTTTCCACCGTTCCGCTGGCACCCTGTACGTCAACGGTCGCCGTTACCCGGGTAACGGCATTGACCAGCCGCTCCGGTCCTTTCAGGTGCACCAGCGGCGGGTCCACCGTAGCGGCCAGGGCACTGTAACCGGCGGCGGGTTCCCCCCTGAAGGTCACCGCCACCGGGACTTCCTTTTCTACTATCCTGTCCACCTGCACCCGCACCCGGGAGGGGGACACCTGGATCACCCGGATGCCGGGTGGAGCACTCACATTTACCGTCAGCTCGTTTTCCCCCGGGGTGATGCCGGATAAGTCCACCACCGCCTGGAAATCACCCGGGGTAAGGGTGGTCAGCTGGCCCCGGCTGCCCTGGGCCCGCACATTCACCGTTGACGGCAACCCGGTCACCAGGTAACCGCCGGGCACCCCCCGCCCCCGCAGGGAAACATTAAACGGGCGTTCGTCCAGGGGGTTCTGCTCGTTGGTTACGTAAACCCACAGGATCAGGGCCATCAGCAGTGACAGGATTTGCAGGGAAAGATTGCGCCAGTTTAAACGGGGCAAAAAGGAACACCTCCGGGACTCCTACTGTTTGCGGAACCACAAAAAAGCCAGGGAGCGTCCCCTTTGCGGCTCGAACGCTCCGGCCAGGCGGTCGGCCAGGGCAGGCTCGTCCAGGTTTCTGGCCAGCACACCCTCCACGGCCAGGGAAATGATCCCCGTCTCCTCGGAAACAATCACCGCCAGGGCATCCGAAACTTCCGTAACGCCGATACCCGCCCGGTGGCGGGTGCCCAATCCCCTGGCTACATCGGGGCTTTCCGTCAGGGGTAACAGGCACGCCGCCGATGCCACCCGGTCGCCCCGGATGATCACCGCTCCGTCATGCAAAGGGGTGTTGGGCTCAAAAATATTGAGCAGCAATTCTGCCGTCACCAGGCCGTCGATTTTAATGCCCGTATCGATGTACTCCTCCAGGCCGGTCGCCCGCTCCAGGACAATGAGCGCACCGGTACGCCGGCGGGACAGGAGACTGGCCGCCCGCACCACCTGGCTGATGGTCCGGGAACGATCGTCCTCACCCTGGTGAATGAGCGAGCTGGTAAAAAAGCGGCCTCCCCCCAGCTTTTCCAGCGCCCGGCGCAGTTCGGGCTGAAAAACTATGGGCAGGGCGACCACCAGGGCGGTCATGGCCTGCCGCAGCAGCCAGTGAAAAGTGTATAAATGCAGCCAGCTGCTTAAAGCCGTGGCCACCAGCAGAACGGCCAGGCCTTTGAGGAGCTGTACCGCCCGGGTGCCCTTAATCAACAGAATTAACCGGTAGAGAACAAAGGCCACAATAAGGATGTCGATGATACTGGTGAGATTAAACAGATCCAGGTTCAGGGCCTTGAGCTGCTCCAGCAACTTCTTTCCCCCTTCGTACCCCCGACCACGGTTAGTATTGGATTCATGAAGACATTATAACCCTTTTGCGGCTGCAAATAAAGGAGCGCCCTTATCTAAAGGAGCGCCCGGATTTATCTTCCATTGTTTTTGAGCAGCCCGTAGGCGATGCTGTCTACCAGGGCCTGCCAGCTTGCTTCAATGATGTTTGTGGATACCCCCACGGTGCCCCAGGACCGCTCACCGTCCCCGGTTTCAATCAGCACCCGCACCACCGCCGCCGTGCCGTCCTTTTCATCCAGCACCCGCACCTTGTAGTCGGTGAGCTGCATGCGCCGGATGTCCGGGTAGAAAACTTCCAGGGCCTTGCGCAGGGCATTGTCCAGGGCGTTCACCGGGCCGTTTCCTTCCGCCGCCGTGTGCACCACCTGGCCGCCCACGGTCAGCTTGATGATGGCTTCGGAATACACGGGGCTGTTTTCCTTCAGCTCTATGATCACCCGCAGGCTTTCCAGCTTGAAGGGCTCCCGGTAATTGTCGTACGCCCGGCGTAGGAGCAGCTCAAAGGACCCTTCGGCGCCTTCAAACATGTACCCCTGATGTTCCAGCTCCTTAATTTCTTCCAGGAAGCGGCGCGTTTCTTCCCTGCTGGCATCGAGATTGAAGTTGAGCTCCTTTAACTTGTAGAACAGGTTGGACAGCCCGCTCAACTCGGATACCAGCACCCGCCGCTGGTTGCCCACCAGCGCCGGGTCAATATGCTCGTAGGTACGGGTGTCCTTTAAAATGGCGCTGACGTGGACCCCGCCCTTGTGGGCAAAGGCGCTGGCTCCCACAAAGGGCTGGTGGGGGTTGGGATGCAGGTTGGCCAGCTCGCTCACATAGCGGGAGAGGTCGGTGAGCCGGGCTAATGAAGAGCGGGGGATGGTTTCGTGGCCATATTTTAAGGTAAGGTTGGGTATAACGGAACAGAGGTTGGCGTTGCCGCAGCGCTCCCCGTAGCCGTTGATGGTCCCCTGCACATGGGTGACCCCGGCCCGCACCGCCGCCAGGGTATTGGCCACGGCCAGCTCCCCGTCATTATGGCAGTGGATGCCCAGGACAACCGGGATCTCTTCCTTTACCCTTCCCACTATAGCGGTAATTTCCTCCGGCAGGCTTCCCCCGTTGGTATCGCACAGTACCAGCCGGTCGGCTCCCCCGCGCACGGCGGCCCGTAAGGTGGCCAGGGCATATTCGGCGTTGGCCTTGAAGCCGTCAAAAAAGTGCTCCGCATCATAGATAACCATCAGGCCCCGGCTTTTCAAATAGCCCACCGACTCTTCAATCATGGCCAGGTTTTCTTCCAGGGTGGTCCCCAGGGCCCTGGTCACGTGCAAATCCCAGGACTTGCCGAAAATGGCGGCCACGGAAACCCCGGCCGCCAGGATGCACTGGATGTTGCCGTCTTCCTGCACCGGAATACCGGGCTTGCGGGTGGACCCAAAGGCGGCAATGCGGGCATGGGACAGCCGGTGGTTTTTAATGCGCTGGAAAAAAGCCATGTCCTTGGGGTTGGAGCCGGGCCAGCCGCCTTCCACGTAGTGAAAGCCCATTTTATCAAGCTTGAGGGCAATCTTGACCTTGTCTTCCGCGGAAAAGGAAATGCCTTCCCCCTGGGAGCCGTCCCGCAGGGTGGTATCGTAAATCTCCACTACCGCCATGGTTTCTCCCCCTTAGACAAGCTCGCCCCTTTCCACCAGTTCGGCAATCAGCCGGCCCATCTCCGTGGTGGTTACCTGGTGTTTGCCCGGTTCCATGATATCAGCCGTGCGATATCCCTGCTCAAGCACCGTGGCCACCGCCCGTTCAATGGCCGCGGCCGCCTCCTCCAGCCCGAAGGAATGGCGCAGCATTAAGGCACCGGAAAGGATGGCGGCAATGGGATTGGCCAGCTGGCGCCCGGCAATGTCCGGGGCGGAGCCGTGAACCGGCTCATATAAGCCCACCCCGTCTCCCAGGCTGGCCGAGGGCAGCATGCCCAGGGAGCCGGTGAGCTGGGCGGCCTCGTCGCTCAGGATATCGCCGAAAAGGTTCTCCGTGAGCAGTACATCGAATTGTTTCGGGCTGCGCACCAGCTGCATGGCACAGTTATCCACCAGCATGTGGTTGACTTCCACGTCGGGGTACTCCCTGGCCATGCCCGTAACCACCTCCCGCCACAGGCGGGAGCTTTCCAGCACATTGGCCTTATCCACCGAGGTGAGCTTTTTCTTTCTTTTCCGGGCCAGTTCAAAGGCCCGCCTGGCCACACGCTGGATTTCCTGGGTGGTGTAGACCAGGGTTTCCACCACCCGCTGCCCGCCGGGAATTTCCTCCCGCTTTTTATCCCCGAAATAAAGCCCGCCGGTCAGCTCCCGCACCACCACTATATCCAGCCCCTCCACCACTTCCGGCTTCAGGGTGGAAGCACCGGCCAGGGCCGGGAAAACCATGGCCGGGCGCAGGTTGGCGTAAACATTCAGGGCCTTCCGCAGGGGCAGCAGGGCGCCCGCTTCCGGGCGCAGGTGCACCGGGAGGTTATCCCATTTGGACCCCCCGACCGCCCCCAGGAGGACCGCGTCACTGGACCGGCACAGATCCAGGGTGGCCTGGGGCAGGGGCTGGCCCGTGGCGTCATAGGCTATTCCCCCGATTAAGCCTTCCTGGAAACAAAATTCATATCCAAAACGACGTCCGGCGGCGGCCAGGACCCGGGTGGCCTGGGCCGTTACCTCCGGGCCAATACCGTCCCCCGGTAAAACCGCGATCCTGTACATCATCCATTCAACCTCCGGGCTACATAGTTAATCAGGCCTCCGGCGGCGATAATCTCCTGCATGAACGGCGGCACCGGTGTGGCCCGGTACTGCTCATTACGGGTCAGGTTGGTGATGGTCCCCGATTCCACGTCCACCGCCACTTCATCACCCTCCTGGATTTTAGCCGCCGCTTCCGGCGACTCGAAGATGGGCAGGCCGATGTTGAAGGCGTTGCGGTAGAAAATGCGGGCAAAGGAAGCAGCAATCACGCAGGAAACCCCGGCCGCCTTGATGGCTATGGGGGCATGCTCCCGGGAGCTGCCGCAGCCGAAGTTTTTCCCGGCCACAATGACGTCCCCCGGCTGCACCCTCCCGGCAAAGGAGGGATCCGCATCCTCCATGCAATGGGCGGCCAGCTCCCGGGGATCGGAGGTATTCAGGTAGCGGGCCGGAATAATGGCATCGGTGTCTATATCATCACCAAACTTCCACGCTTTGCCGCGCAGCTGGTTCATCTACAGCACCTCCTGGGGAGCGGCAATCCGCCCCAAAATGGCCGAGGCGGCGGCTACCGCTGGATTGCTCAGGTATACTTCGCTTTCCGGGTGGCCCATCCGGCCGACAAAATTCCGGTTGGTGGTGGCCAGGCAGCGCTCCCCGGCAGCCAGGATGCCCATGTGGCCGCCCAGGCAGGGGCCGCAGGTGGGAGTGCTCACCGCCGCACCGGCGTCAATAAATATTTCAATTAAACCTTCCTTTAAGGCGGTGCGGTAAACTTCCTGGGTCCCCGGGATAACAATCAGGCGCACACCGGGATGCACCTTTTTGCCCTGCAGCACCCGGGCGGCCAGGCGCAGGTCCTCCAGCCGGCCGTTGGTGCAGGAACCGATAACCACCTGCTGGATCTCCACGTGCCCCGCCTGGCTCACCGGGCGGACATTGGAGGGCAGGTGGGGGAAGGCCACCTGGGGTTCCAGCTTGCTCACATCAAACTCGTAAACCCGGGCATACCGGGCACCGGGATCGCTCTGATACACCCGGTAGGGCCTCCTGGCCCGTCCCTTTACGTAGTTGAGAGTAATTTCATCGGGCGGCACAATGCCGTTTTTGGCCCCGGCCTCCACGGCCATATTGGCCATGGTCAGGCGCCCGTCCATGGACAGGGTCTCGATGGCCGGCCCGGTGAATTCCATGGCCTGGTAGAGGGCACCGTCCACGCCGATCTGGCCGATGGTGTAGAGGATTAAATCCTTGCCCCCCACCCAGGGCTGGAGCTCCCCATAATAGACGAACTTAATTGACTCGGGAACTTTGAGCCAGATTTCCCCCAGGGCCATGGCCGCAGCCAGGTCGGTGCTGCCCACCCCGGTGGCAAAGGCCCCCAGGGCGCCATAGGTACAGGTATGGGAATCGGCCCCGATCACCACGTCCCCCGGTCCCACCAGCCCCTGTTCGGGCAAAAGGCAGTGCTCGATCCCCATGCGCCCGACCTCAAAGTAGTGGGGCAACTGCTGCTGGCGGGCAAAGTCCCTGAGGATTTTGGCCTGCTCGGCCGACTTGATATCCTTGTTCGGTACGAAGTGGTCGGGTACCAGGACCACCCGCTCCCGGTCAAAGACCTTTTCCACGCCGATGCGCCGGAACTCCTTGATGGCTACCGGAGCGGTAATGTCGTTACCCAGAACCAGGTCCACCCGGACATTGATCAGCTGTCCGGGCTCCACCCGGTCGAGGCCGGCATGGGCGGCCAGGATCTTTTCCGTGATGGTCATGGGCATGTTCTTAATTCACCTCGTTGCAACTTTTATCTTTTAACCTCCCCGTCTCCCAGAGGAGCCTGTTTACCGCGTTGACGTAGGCTTTGGCGCTGGCCTCCAGGATGTCCGTGCTGATGCCCCGGCCCAGGTAGGTCTTGTCGCCGTTTTCGGAGATTTTCAAGGTAACCTCGCCAATGGCGTCCTTACCGGAGGTAACGGCATTAATCCCCCAGCTCTTGAGCACGCAGGGAATGCCGGTGACCTTGTCGACCGCCCGGCAGATGGCATCCACGGGACCGTTGCCGCAGGCCGCCTCCTCAAAGAGCTCGTCGCCCTTCTTCAACCCCACGGTGGCCGTGGGCACTATGGTCGTACCCGTGGAAATGTGCAGGTACTCCAGGGTATAGGTTACCGGCACCGGGCGCAGCTCTTCCTCCACTATGGCCTCCAGGTCCGCGTCGGTGATTTCCTTTTTCTTGTCGGCCAGGACCTTGAACTGCTGGAAGGCCTTGTTGAGCTCTTCCTCGCCGAGCTCATACCCCAGCTCCAGGAGCCTCTGCCGGAAGGCATGCCGCCCCGAGTGCTTGCCCAGAACCAGGTTGCTCTGGCTGATGCCCACCATCACCGGGTTCATGATCTCGTAGGTGGTGCGCTCCTTGAGCACCCCGTCCTGGTGGATGCCCGATTCGTGGGCGAAGGCGTTCTTCCCCACCACCGCCTTGTTGGGCTGCACGGGCATGCCGGTGAGGCTGGAGACCAGGCGGCTGGTGCGGTAAATTTCTTCCGTACGGATGTTGGTTTCACAGCCGAACTGGTCCCGGCGGGTATACAGGGCCATGACCACCTCTTCCAGGGCGGCGTTTCCCGCCCGCTCACCGATGCCGTTGATGGCCCCTTCCACCTGGTTGGCCCCGGCTGCCACCGCCGCCAGGGAATTGGCCACCGCCAGCCCCAGGTCATCGTGGCAGTGCACGCTCAGTACCACCTTCTCAATGCCCGGCACCCGCCGGCGGATGTCCCGGATGAAACGGGCAAATTCCTCGGGCGTAGCGTAACCCACCGTGTCCGGGATGTTCACCACCGTGGCCCCGGCCGCAATAGCCGCCTCCAGCACCCGGCACAGGAAATCCAGCTCCGACCGGGAGGCATCCTCGGCGGAAAACTCCACGTCGGAAACATAACTTTTGGCCCGCCTGACTGCGGCCACGGCGGCTTCTATTACCTGGTCTTCGGTCATGCGCAGCTTGTGGCGCATGTGAATGGGCGAGGTGGCAATAAAGGTGTGAATCCGGGGCTGCTCTGCCTCCTTAACGGCCTCCCAGGCCCGGTCGATGTCCTGGAAATTGGCCCGGGCCAGGGCCGCCACGGTCACGCCCCGCACTTCCCGGGCAATGGTCTTCACCGCCTCGTAATCCCCGGGGGAAGTAATGGGAAAACCTGCTTCAATCACGTCCACGCCCAGCCTGGCCAGTTGCCTGGCGATCTGCAATTTCTCCATCACGTTCAGGCTTACCCCCGGGGATTGCTCCCCGTCCCTCAAAGTGGTATCAAAGATGTAAACACGCCGGGTCATATGCGACCTCCCTAGAGTAAAAATCAGCATTCAAAAGTCTCATCAATCCTCCGCCCCGTAGGAACCATGGGCAGCACGTTTTCCCCCGGGCTGACCAGGCAATTAACCAGCACCGGTCCCGGTTCGGACAAGACCTGAGGTACAATTTCCTGCACCTCTTCTTCTGTTTGTACCGTATAACCTTTAATGCCGTAGGCTTTAGCCAGGGTTATGAATTCCGGATGAAACTTGAAATCTACAGCCATATAACGGCCTTCGCAATAGTAATGTTGAATTTGGCGCACCATGCCCAGTCGAAAGTTATTTAACATAAAAATTTTAACCGGTAGCTCCTGTTCTTTTAAAGTAGCCAGCTCCTGAATGGTCATCTGAAAACTGCCGTCCCCGGTAATCAAAATAACCTGCTGGTCCGGCACTCCGAGCTGGGCTCCCACTGCTGCCGGCAGCCCAAAGCCCATGGTGCCCAGCCCTCCCGAGGAAACCAGGCTGCGCGGGCGCTTAAAGCGGTAGTACTGGGCCACCCACATCTGGTGCTGGCCCACATCGGTAACTATTACCGCCTCACCACGGGTGTACCGGTAGAGGGTCTCAATTACCAGCTGGGGCTTTAAACCATTCTCCCGCTGATACCGTAGTGGATATTGTTCCTTCAACTCCTGAATGCGGACAAGCCATTCCGAGCGGTCGGTTTTCTCCAGCAACGGTAAGAGCTCCTGCAAAACCAGCTTGACATCGCCCACAATAGGCACATCCACCCTTACATTTTTACCAATTTCTGCCGGATCAATATCCACATGGATCACCGCTGCATGGGGAGCAAAGGCATCAAACTTACTGGCAGCCCTGATATCGAAACGGGCACCTAAGGCAATAAGCAAATCACATTCGGTTACCGCTATGTTGGCATAGCGGGTACCATGCAGACCCAGCATACCCAGGAACAAGGGGTGATCCCCCGGAAAACTGGATAATCCCATCAGAGTATTGGTTACCGGGGCAGAGATGGTCTCCGCCAGTTTGAGCAATTCCTCATGAGCTCCAGAACTGATAATTCCCCCCCCGGCGTAAATCACCGGGCGGCGGGATTGTTTAATCAGTTGGGCAGCCTCGGCAATTTTCAAAGGGTGCCCCCGGTAGGTGGGTTTATATCCTTTCAGGTTTACCTGCCGGGGATACTCAAAATTAATCCGGGTTTGAGCCACATCCATGGGAAGATCGATTAATACCGGTCCCGGACGGCCCGTAGTGGCAATGTGAAAGGCATTTTTAATGATTCTGGGCAGGTCCTGGGCATTTTTGACCAGATAATTATGCTTGGTAATGGGGATGGTAATCCCGGTGATGTCCACTTCCTGAAAGGCATCGGTGCCCACCTGACTGGTGGGTACCTGTCCTGTAAAAATCACCAGAGGCACAGAGTCCATGTAGGCATTGGCAATGCCCGTAACCAGATTGGTGGCTCCCGGGCCGGAGGTGGACATACAAACGCCCACCTTCCCTGTAGCCCGGGCATATCCATCGGCCGCGTGAACCGCCCCCTGTTCGTGCCTCACCAGTACGTGTTTAATGCGGGCATGGTATAAAGCATCGTATACGGGAATCATGAAACCTCCGGGATAACCGAAAATAACCTCCACCTTTTCTTCTTCCAGGCATCGGACCAGGGCTTCGGCAGCAGTAATTTCCATGGACTTTCCCCCTTTCATTGCCGCTTTTGCAGCCAGGGCATCATCTTGCGCAGCTCACGCCCCACCTTTTCTATGGGATGTTCGGCTTCCCGACGGCGCATGGCATTGAACATGGGCCGGTTGGCCTGGTTTTCTAAAATCCACTGTTTGGCAAACTGTCCGGTCTGGATTTCTTCCAGTACCCGTTTCATTTCCCGGCGGGTTTCTTCATTAATTATGCGCCTGCCCACCATGTAATCCCCGTACTCAGCGGTATTGCTGATGGAATAACGCATCCAGCTCAAACCGCCTTCGTAGATCAGGTCGACGATGAGCTTGAGTTCATGCAGGCACTCAAAGTAGGCCATTTCCGGGGCATATCCGGCCTCCACCAGGGTGTCGAAGCCGGCCTTGATTAACTCGGTAACCCCACCGCATAGCACCGCCTGCTCGCCAAAGAGGTCGGTTTCCGTTTCTTCCCTGAACGTGGTCTCGAAAACGCCAGCCCGGGTGCCGCCGATGCCCCTGGCGTAAGCCAGGGCCAGCTCTTTTGCCTGACCGCTGGCATCCTGATGGACGGCCACCAGACAGGGCACCCCTTTCCCTTCTACAAACATGCGGCGGACAATGTGTCCCGGCCCCTTTGGTGCCACCATAAAGACATCCACATCTGCCGGGGGAGTAATCTGTCCATAATGGATGTTAAATCCATGGGAGAACATCAGGGCCTTGCCGCTCCTCAGGTGGGGAGCAATGTGTTCTTTATACAGCCCGGGTTGAACCTCATCGGGCACCAGTACCTGGATGATATCCGCACGTTCAGCCGCCTCGGCAGGCGTACAAACCTCAAATCCATCGGCCTTAGCCCTTTCCCGGCTGCTGCTGGTCTCATGCAGGCCGACGATCACATTTAACCCGCTGTCTTTTAAATTCTGGGCCTGGGCGTGTCCCTGGCTGCCATAGCCCAGAACCGCAATGACCTTTCCCTGCAGTAAGCTCAGTTCGGCATCCCTGTCGTAGTAAACTTTAGCCATCTCACTCATCCTCCCGTGCACCATTGGTATTGATATTGGTATAGCGGGAACCCCGCAGCATGGCAATTTTCCCTGTACGCACCAGTTCTTTAATCCCGTAGGGTTTGAGGGATTCCTCAAAGGCCCTGATCTTACCCTCGTTGCCGGTGCATTCCAGGATCATGGTCCGCCGTCCCAGGTCCACAATGCGGGCCCGGAAAATATCGGCAATCTGCATTATTTCCCCCCGTTTTTCCGGCTCGGCGCTCACCTTGATGAGCACCAGTTCCCGGTCCACGTATTCGTCGGCGGTGATGTCGCTGATCTTGATCACGTCGATGAGCTTGTGGAGCTGCTTGGTCACCTGCTCCAGCACCCGGTCGTCCCCTTCCACCACAATGGTCATGCGGGAAATGGCCGGGTTGTCGGTACGGCCCACCGCCAGGCTGTCAATGTTGTATCCCCGCCTGCTGAACAAGCCGGCCACCCGGGCCAGAACCCCGGGGTTATTCTCCACCAGAACAGCCAGGGTATGGCGCATGGAAATTCCCTCCCCTCAACCGAGCATTTTATTTAAAGGTGCCCCCGGTGGTACCATGGGGAAGACGTTCTCTTCCCTCTCAATAACAAAATCAATTACCACCGGCTGGGGAATATCAAGGGCTTCCTGGAGGGCAGAAGCCACCTCATCGGGTGTGGTAACGCGCATTCCCACCGCCCCGTAAGCTTCGGCCAGTTTCACAAAATCTGGATTGATCAGTTCGGTATAAGAATACCGCCGGTTATAAAAAAGCTCCTGCCACTGCCTGACCATACCCAAATAGCCGTTATCCATAATGGCCACTTTTATCGGTAACTGGTAATTCACCGCTGTGGCCAGTTCCTGAACATTCATCTGGAAGCTACCGTCGCCGGCGATATCAAAGACAATCTCATCGGGACAGGCCACCTGAACACCAATGGCTGCCGGCAAGCCGAAACCCATGGTCCCCAGCCCGCCGGAAGAAATAAAAGTACGGGGGCGGGTAAAAGTATAATGCTGGGCGGTAAACATTTGATGCTGTCCCACGTCTGTAGTAATCCTTGCCTTGCCGTTGGTAACCTTAAATATTTCCCTTATTACCTGTTGTGGTTTGAGACGGCCATTTTCCTCGTAAGTGATGGGGTATTCCTTTTTCCACTTCTGGATTTTTTCCTGCCAGGCCCCCGGCAGTTTCTTTTCCAGCCTTTCAATCAGGCCGGCCAGCACTTTTTTCACATCCCCGATTACGGGAATGTCCACCTCCACATTTTTACCAATTTCTGCCGGATCGATATCAATATGGATAATTACGGCATCCCTGGCAAACAAGTCCCGCTTGCCTGTGCCCCGGTCGGCAAAACGTACCCCCACTGCTATCAACACATCGCACTCGTTTACGGCAAAATTGGCGTACTTGCTGCCATGCATGCCCAGCATTCCCAGGGCCAGGGGATGGTCCCCCGGAAAGCCCCCCAATCCCATCAAAGTGGTGGCTACGGGGGCCAGAATCAACTCGGCCAGCAGGCGCAGTTCGTTATGGGCACCGGCAGAAACCACCCCTCCTCCGGCATAAATCACCGGCCTTTCGGCACGGGCAATGGCCCGGGCCGCCCTGTTCAACTGCTCCGGATCCGGCTCTGTCACTGGACGATAACCGGGAAGATTTACCGGCCCGCAATCCTCCTGGCTGGTCCTGGCGGCAGCCACATCGCTGAGGATGTCCACCAGAACCGGGCCGGGTCGACCGGTGGTGGCAATGTAAAAGGCTTCTTTTACCACTCTGGCCAGTTCACTGATATCCTTAACAATGTAATTATGCTTGGTAATGGGCATGGTAATGCCGGTTATGTCTGCTTCTTGAAAGGAATCCCGGCCCAGCAGCGCAGAAGAAACCTGCCCCGTAAAAGCCACCAGCGGAACGGAATCCATATAGGCAGTGGCAATCCCGGTTACCAGGTTGGTGGCCCCGGGTCCCGAAGTGGCCAGGCAAACTCCCGGTCGACCGGAGGCCCGGGCATAACCATCAGCAGCGTGTGCTGCTCCCTGCTCGTGTCTGGTTAAAATATGGTTTATATCTGCATCGTAAAGGGCATCGTAAATCTGTATGACATTGCCTCCGGGATAGCCGAAAATGGTCTCCACCCCTTGTTCCATCAGGCTATCCACAAAAATCTGTGCCCCGGTCTTTTCCATGAGCTTTACCACCTCCAAAGGGAAACCAACCTTACCGTCAGTTAACCCCTGCACCTCTACTGGCTGAACTCACCTGCCGGGCATAGCGGGACAGATAGCCTCTGGTCACCCGGGGAGCCGGCGGAATCCATTGAGCCAGCCGGGCCCGGATTTCTTCCTCGCTCAGCTCCACATCCAGACGATGCCGGGGTATGTCAATGACAATCATATCTCCATCCCTGACCACCGCCAGGGGACCACCTTCGGCAGCTTCGGGAGAAATATGGCCGATGGACGCACCCCGGGTGGCGCCGGAAAAGCGCCCGTCGGTTAACAGGGCCACTTCCCTGTCCAGCCCCATGCCGGCCACTGCCGCGGTGGGCGTCAGCATTTCCCGCATACCCGGCCCTCCCCGGGGGCCCTCATAACGGATGACAATAACATCGCCCCTGTTAATCCTGCCGCCTAAAATGGCCTGTACTGCTTCTTCCTCGGAATCAAATACCCTGGCCGGGCCCCGGTGGACCATCATCTCCGGCGCCACCCCGGCCTTTTTCACCACCGCCCCGTCAGGAGCCAGGTTGCCCCGCAGGATGGCAATGCCGCCGGTGGGGCTATGGGGATTGTCCACGTCCCGGATTACCTCGGGGCGGCTCACCCGCCGGCTCCGGATCAGCTCACCAACGGTTTGCCCGGAAACCGTGGGCAAATCCAGGTGGAGCAGGTTCTTTTTCGCCAGCTGGGCCATGACCGCCGGAATGCCCCCGGCCTCATGGAGGTCCTGCATGAAGTAAGGCCCCATGGGGCTGAGCCTGCACAGGTTTGGCGTGCGCTCGCTGATTTCATTGACCTTGTCCAGGCTGATTTCCACCCCGGCCTCCCGGGCAATGGCCGGCAGGTGGAGCACCGTATTGGTGGAGCAGCCCAGGGCCATATCCACGGCCAGGGCGTTCTCAAAGGCTTCTGCCGTAAGGATAGCTGAAGGGCGCAAATCCTGCTGTACCAGCTCCACCACGCGCATACCCGTCAACTTGGCCAGCCGGCGCCGGGCTGCCGAAACGGCAGGGATGGTACCGTTGCCGGGCAGGGCCATGCCGATGGCCTCGGTAAGACAGTTCATGGAGTTGGCGGTGAACATGCCGGCACAGGAACCGCAGCCCGGGCAGGCCTCTTCTTCCAGGGCGGCCAGTTCCTCTTCCGTCATCCGGCCGGCCCGCACGGCCCCCACGGCTTCAAACATGTTGCTCAAGGATAAATCCCGCCCCTGGTAGCGGCCGGCCAGCATGGGACCGCCGCTGATCACTATGGCCGGAATGTCCAGCCGGGCGGCAGCCATGAGCATGCCCGGTACAATCTTGTCGCAGGCGGTAACCAGTACCAGGCCGTCAAACTGGTGGGCCTGAGCCATGACCTCGATGGAATCGGCAATTAACTCGCGGCTGGCCAGGGAATATTTCATGCCGCTGTGGTTCATGGCAATACCGTCGCAGACCGCAATGCAGGGAAATTCCACCGGTGTACCGCCGGCCATCCGCACACCAGCCTTGACCGCAGCGGTAATCTCGTTTAAATGCATGTGCCCCGGTACAATCTCATTGAAGGAATTCACCACCCCGATCATGGGCCGCTCCAGTTCCTGATCCACATAGCCGAGGGCCTTTAACAGGGAACGGTGCGGGGCCTTTTCCAACCCCTTTTTAATCACGTCGCTGCGCACGGACCAAAGCCTCCTTTACCTATTCCTGAAAAATTACCGGTCCATCCACCAGAGTCAGCTCGCGGAAAGCCTGCATCAACACTCTGGTCATTTCCCCCGGCTGGCCGCTGCCAATCAGCCGCCCGTCCAGTCTTACAGCCGGGATTACTTCTGCTGCCGTACCGGTGAGGAAACACTCATCGGCAGTGTAAATATCAAAGCGGGTAAACAGCTTTTCTTCCACCGGAATGCCTTTGCCCCGGGCGATCTCCATCACCGTATTGCGCGTGATCCCCTCTAAAATGCCTACATGAGGCGGGGGAGTAATTAAAGTGCCGTTTTTAACGATGAAAATGTTGTCACCGGTGGCCTCGGCCACATAGCCTTCCTGGTTAAGCATCACCGCCTCTGGGGCACCCACCAGGTTGGCCTCTATCTTGGCATAGATGTTGTTCAGGTAATTCAAGGACTTAACCCGCGGGTTACAGGCCTCAGGCAGGTTGCGCCTGGTGGCTACGGTAACCAGCTCCAGTCCCTTCTCGTAAAGTTCCCGGGGATACAACTGGATGGAAGCGGCAATGCAAAATATGGTCGGTTCAGGACATTTACGGGGATCCAGCCCCAGATCCCCCCGTCCGCGGCTTACCACCAAACGGATGTAGGCATCCTTTAAACCATTGCGCCGGCATGTCTCGAGCACCACTTCCGTCATCTCATCCTGACTCAGGGGAATGTGCAGGTCAATGGCCCGGGCCGATTCGTACAGGCGCACAATATGTTCCTTTAGCTTGAATACCCGGTTGTGATAGGCCCGGATACCTTCAAACACGCCGTCCCCGTATAAAAGCCCGTGATCAAAAACCGATACTACCGCCTTTTCCTCCGGCACATACTCGCCATTAAGGTAAATAATCAACCCCATAGAACAGACCTCTTCCCCTTTCTTTTAGCGAATTAATGAAAAATTTAAGACCCCGCCAGCCGGTATTTAATATTTATTTAATATTTTTGATTAGAAAAAGCATAAGAAAAAGCATAACCTCCCGCCCGGCAGTCCCCATGGGAACTGCCAGGGACGAGAGGTATTTCCTCGCGCGGTACCACCCTGCTTGCCTTTGCCTCGCAGCAAAGACCCCTTTTGTGTCCCTACCAGGACACGGCTTTGATAACGGGTAGACCAACCCGGCCCGGCTTAGTCGGCCATCCCGTTAAGGGATGCCTTTCGGCTGGCAACTCCAGGGCGATCCTTTTCACCTGCTCCGGCACCGGTTCGCAGCTACCCCGGCTCTCTGGGGCCGACTAGACAGGCTACTTCCTCCCTTTCATCGTCTTTCGCAGGTAAACTTGTTATCCAGTATACCGGAGTCGAAAACCGGTGTCAAGAAATTTTTCTTTAAAATCCGGTTTCAAAAAAACACCCTGCAGTTTACAGAACTTTTCCCGCCACAGGAAGCTGGATTTGGACCTCTGGGCCTGAAAAGCTCTTACCCGCTACCTCAAAGCTTATAATTAATTATGTCACTTGAGCGGATTATGTAAAATATGGATAATAAGAGGAGGAAACGAAGGTGGGGCTGCAGGCCTGGAAAGCATGGCTTATTTTAATGATTTTTACTCTGGGTACCAGCATAGTATCTCCCCTTTTGCCCATTTACCAGCACATCTTTCATCTTTCTAAAGGGAGTACGGTTTTAATTTTTGCCATTTACACTCTGGCGGTCATACCCTCCATGCTTCTTTTGGGTCAGTTATCGGACCAGTTGGGCAGAAAACGGGTTATCTGGCCGGCCATGGCAGCCCTGACCACGGCCTCCATTCTACTGGGCAGCGCCATCAGCCCCGTCACCCTTTACCTGGGACGACTGATCCAGGGTCTTGCTTTAGGAGCTTTTCTGGGTACCTGCACCGCTTATGTGGTTGACCTGGCCCTGCCGCAGGCAAAGGCGCTGGCCGCCATGCTGGCAGCCATCAGCTTCCGCCTGGGCTTTGGCCTGGGGCCGGGGTTGGCCGGAGCAATGGCCCAGTACCTCCCTCATCCGTTAAGTCTTCCTTTTTTATTTCACATATTCCTCATGGCCCTGGGAATGATCATTCTGCACAGGACCCCGGAAACCATAGCCAACCGGCAGTTCCGGGGTATATCCGTCAGCATAGGCATACCGGCCTCTCAAAAAGTGCCCTTTCTCCTTTTTATTGCTCCCTCGGCTTTTATCCTCACAGTCCTGGATTCCACCGTACTTTCCCTGGCCCCTCTGTTTATTGTGGAAATCCTGGGCTACCGCAATCTGGCCGTTATCGGACTGGTCTCCTTCCTGGTCCTGGGGGCTGGAGGTTTCTCGCAAATCCCCGCCGCATCCGTACCGCCCAAAAAATCCATAGTGTTGGGGCTTTTGTGGGGAACAACCAGCCTTTACCTGTTTTTTCTTGCTGCCCGGTTGCAAAATGTGGCCTTCATCGTCATTGCTTCAGCACTCATTGGTGCTGCCGCAGGGCTCATTGTTAAAGGCGGCGTAACTCTCTGCAGCTTAATAGTTCCCATTCAGGAAAGGGGAAGGCTCCTGTCTTCTTTTTACACCGCCTGCTACCTGGGTATGCTGGTTCCCCTGGGAACCGGCTACCTGGCCGACCGGATCGGCCTGTTTAAGGCCATGCTGGCCCTCTGCCTTACCTTAACCGCTATTGCTTTGATATTATCCCTGGGGACATCCCGCCTGGTGCCATATTCCCTCCCTGAAATAAAAGACTCACTGAAGACGCAGCAGCCATAAACCCCGGTGGCCCGAAGATCCCCTTCTTATCACGGTCATCCGGAACAGACTGCAAAAATCGTACAGTAAAGACAGTTACCGGCGGCATTTTTCTTTACAAGGCATTACTTTATCAACCGTGGCGATAATTAAATACCTCTCTTTTACCGGGTGACAGTCAAGAATGCTAAATCCAGCATCTTCCAACCAGTGCCTGAAATGCTCAAATGTCCACGTCCTCCCGCGGGCAGTATGAATGAGCATGTTAACATCAAAAAGGGCTGCCCGCCGGTTGGTGCCACGGATGAAATCGAGGATGGCAATTCTGCCGGCTTTTTTTAACTGCCGTGCCACATGCTCGATTAAAGCTCGATTCTCCTCCTCCCCATAAAGCCGGCATATATTGCCAATAAAGACCAGGTCATAATGACCCGGAGGTAAGCCCTGCCGGAAATCCCCTCCCACCAGCTTTATTCGCAGTTCCTGCTTTATATCGGGCGCCATTTCCTTGATTACCGCCGGAAGATCCAGCACCACCACCGCTGCCGCCCCCTGCCGGACAAACTCCCGGGCATAGACCAGCGTCCCTCCCCCCACATCCAGAACCTCCGGTGAATCCGGCAGGCCCCTCAGACAACAGCCAACCACCTCTTCTACCATGGGACTGGCATAATGGGCCAGGGCTTCCATCAAAAGCCTTAATTGTTCAGGCGCTCTCTTAATACGAACGGGCTTTCCGGTTTTTATGACCTCCGGCAATTGCAACCATAGCTTTAGTTCCTCATAATCGTACATAAACGAGAATCCTACATAAACATCACTTTGCCGGTCAAAAAATAATTCCCGCGCAAACCGGCTCAATTTCACCTGCCCGCCGTCGATCACCAGGTAACCAAGCCCGGCCAGTGATTCACAGAGAATCTCTAAAGGCCTGAGCTCCACTTCCAGTTGACTGGCCACTTGGGCAATAAAAAGGGGGCCTTTTTGCAACAAGTGAAATATCCCCATTTCCGCTGCTGCCCCCACCACCAGTAATTCTTCCGGAAGACGCAATGCCTGTATATCTGGTTTCATAAATCGATTTCTCCCACCTGCATTTTTAATCCTTCCTTGGTGGACCCGTCCTTAAATCAAAGAAAACATTCTTGCCTGCGGCAGCCAGCGGCACTCCTACCGCCATCTCCCCGCTCACCAAACCTAGATTTTTGGCCGCCACGCCTACCGAATACATTATGCGGTTGTCGGCGTTAAAAATGCTGGCCGTCTTCACGGCAGAACCCAGGGCGATGCCCAGATCCAGCACGCGCCAGGCACAAAGGGGCTTTGCTGCCCCGCTGTTCCTGCGCTCCTCACAGGTAGCCACCCCGCATTCCCCGCAGTTCAAACCCCCGGTCCTGGGTGCCACCAGAGAAAGCATTAACACCGCGGCCGACTTGCGCAGGCTATTGGCATTTAAACTGAAAAAGTCCCTTCCCGTAACCTGGGCCAAACGGTCCAGTTCTCCGGCCAGGCGTTCCAGGTCTTTTCCTTCCAGAATTTTGATTTCCAGAAAGTCCTGCCCCCGGGTTTTAGGGGCCGTTCTGGCCGACAAAGCCATAAACTGAGCCACCATATTCAAGGCTTGATTAATGGCCTCCATGATATCCCTCCCCTCAAAAGCTTGCCAGGAACACTTGCCGGACTCCTTTACCACGGCTCCGGCGCCAGCCAGGCAAAAAAACCTCCCTTGTAACAGACCACCGGGTGCTCTCACCCCCTTATCTTTCATCTTCGCAAGGGCAAAATCCAACCATCACTCACCACCGGCACCGGCCTTTAATTTTAAGTTCCCCGGCGGTTCCCTTTTTTCCGGACCATCAGGTAGAAATTTTCGACCGGCATGGCCACCGAAATAATGCCACCAAAAAACTAATAATAGCAACAATAAACCTGCCAAGCTGCTTTTAAGGTCCGGCAATATCAGCAGCACAGCAACGGTAAGAAAAACCACCCTCTCCATAAGGGATAACGGACGGGCTAACACCCCTTCCAGCCCGGCGGCCAGAGCCATTACTCCTAACATGGTAAAAATCGTAGCCGCCACAATTTCCCCCGGTTTACCCACCATTAAAAGAGCCGGATTGGCCACAAAGGCAAAAGGCACCAAAAAGCCGGCAATGCCCAACCGGCTGGCCGTAAAGCCGGTGTGAAAGGGGTTTGAACCGGCGATGACCGCTGCCGCATAAGCTGCCAGGGCCACAGGCGGAGTAATAAATGATATGGCCCCGAAATAAAGCATAAACATATGGGTGGCCAGGGGCATTATCCCCAAATCATTAATTATTGGGCCAACAATCAAGACCAGAATCAGGTAGGCCGGGGTAATGGGCAGACCCATCCCTAAAACCAGGGAGGCCAGGGCGGTAAAGATCAAAACCAGAAGCAGGGAACCGGCAGATATATGGGTGATGAACCCGGCCAGCTTAACTCCCAGACCGGTTAACATAACTACCCCCACAATGATGCCGGCACAGGCACAGGTGAGGGCTACATCCAGCGCAGCCTTGCCGGTTTCCACCAGGCAAGCCCATATCCGCCGGAACCCCATGCGGGTGGAAGGACGCAGGGCCGCCACCAGAATAATTAACACCGAACCCCAAATAGCCACCGTCGAGGGGGAATCGGGCATCCTGACCAGCAAATACACCAGCACCACTAACGGTACCATCAGGTGCCCCAGGTTTAAAAGGGTTGTCTTCAAGGGAGGTATTTCCTCATCTTGTAATCCGCGCAGCCCCAGTTTAACCGCCCTGAAGTGGATCATGCAGAAAAGGGAAAAGTAATAAAGAACAGCAGGGATGAAAGCGGCCCTGGCTATGGTAAGATAAGGCACTCCTAAAAGCTCGGCCATAATAAAAGCCGTTGCTCCCATTAGCGGCGGCATGATCACTCCGCCGGTGGAGGAAACCGCTTCCACCGCCGCGGCGAAGTGTGGAGGATAACCCAGCCGTTTCATCAGGGGAATGGTGAAGGATCCCGTCCCCACCACATTGGCAATGGCGCTGCCGCTGATGCAGCCAAAAAGGCCACTGGAAATGATCTCGATCTTTGCCGGCCCGCCTCTGGCCCGACCTGCCAAACCGAGAGCAAGATTATTGAAAAACTCCCCTCCACCCGACTCCTTCAAAAATGTAGAAAAAGCAACAAAAAGGTAGAGGAACCCGGCACTGACACCCAGGGCCACCCCAAAAATGCCTTCAGTCATCAAGTAAAGCTGGCCCACTACCCGCTCCACCGAATAGGCACGGTGACCCAGGTTGCCGGGCAATAAATCGCCCCACAGGGCATATGCTATGAAGATAAGGGAAACTAAAGGCAGGGGCCAGCCCACCGAGCGCCTGGTGGCTTCCAGTAAAGCGATCAGGAGCACCAAACCAAGCCACATTTCCCAGGGCTCCACTTTACCCAGGCGCTCGGCAATGGCCACATGGCAAAGGGCCAAATAAAGCGTTGAAGCAAGACCACCCAGGAGGAAAAGCGCATCTACCAGGGCACCTATCCAGCCTTTGACCCTGCTCTGCCCGCTTCTCCCCATGGGACGAAGTAAAAAAAGGAGGGTGAGGGCAAAGGCCAGGTGTACCGCCCGTTGGGGAATGGAAGAAAGCTCTCCCATAACCCCGGTGTATAGCTGGAAAATGGACCACAGGGCAGCCACCAGGGAAGCCCAAAAATTTCTGTCCAGGTTAAAGGTTTTGATTAACACCTTTCCTCACCCCCCCTTATGTCCCAAATTTTGGCTATTCTACCAGATTTTCTGGAATCTGTACCCCCTTTTCCCGGAGGAGCTTTGCCGCACCCGGGTGAAATGGAGCGGTTATCTGACCCATTTCCAGATATTTTTTAACCTGCTCCAGGGTGTATTCCTTGCCTGCCGGGTGAGCTTTGGCCAGATAATCGTTGTTTTCCACAATAACTCTGGTAATGTCATAAACCAACTGGGGATCAGCAGAGGCATTCACCCCCACCAGCAAGTACTGACCCGGCGCACCGGCATAGGGCCTGGTTTGTCCTTTATAAGTGTTGGCCGGAATTTCCCGTGGTTTCCAGTAGGGGTGCTTCTTAACGAATTTCTCCATTTTATCCTCATCGGCGGATATAAAGCGCACCCGTGTAGATTCGGTGAGGTCCATCAAAGCCGAAGCCCGGGGATAGGCAGACAATACGGCCATATCAATGGTCCGGTTTTTTAAGGCTTCCACCTGCTGGGCAAAGGTAATATAGGTTATGGTCACCTCTTCGGGCTTAATTCCGTACAGCTTTAACAGCTCCTGAAGAGGGAGGGAAATTCCCGGAGAAGTGCATCCAACCTTGCGGCCCCGCAAGTCCGCCAGGGACTTTATGGGGGAATCCTCCAGCACCACATAAGCCATGCCCACTTCATGACCAGCCAGCAGCGTTCTGAGATTGGGCAGCTTCTCCCCCGCAAAGGTATAGGTTCCCTGACGGGCAAAAGCCATCACATCGGAAGAAACCAGCCCTATGGTAAACTCACCGCTGTTCAAAAAGCGTGCCGTCTGGGTGAGCACCGGCGCCGGCTCGGGAGTGGCCCTCACATAGGACAACTTTTCATTAATTAAATTGGCAATGGCCGTACCCACCACCTGGTACACTCCACCGGTGCCGCCGGTCCCTACGGAAATATCCCGGCGGGCACTTTTCTGAACTGTCTTATCATCCTGCGACGACCTGGCACAACCGGCGGCTGAAGCTAAAAGCAATAGCAAACACAAGATACCCACCGCCAGCCACCTTATCCTGGCCCTGGCATCGTTTTGTCCCATCCCTGCTCCTCCTCCTTCTGTTTTTTCTAACATTTTGCCATAAATCCTCCAGCATGGGGAATTGGTTCAGCCAGTGGTAAGAAAATGCCGCCCGAAAGTCATTACCAGGCGGCGAAAGGAAAGCAGGAGCAAAACCCCCTCTTTTTTGTGATTAGCGGGGAAAGAGAGCCGGTCAAAAAGTTAGTCGGCGCGGCGGTTATTCCTCCTTTATTACGGTACTCCGGGATAAACCGCCGGTCCCGGGTTTTCAGGGGATTTTTCGACATTTTTGAAAACTTTATGGTCAATCCCCTGGAGACATGCTTTCGTGGCCACCGGCCCTCAACCCCACCTCCGGACGGCCTGAAGGTATACGGCCGCAGGCACGGAAAAGAACGTAGAGAAAAAGAAGCAACGTGAGCAGGGGCAACCAGGCCAGAGCGAAAAAAGCACCGCGGTAGGAAAAAAAGTCGCTCAAAAGACCGGTCAGGATGGGACCCAGAAAATAGCCGGTATCAACGGAGGCAGAAAAAATGCCCAGCGCAGTACCGCGGCTCCCCGCGGGTGCATGTTCCACCACATAGACATTCAGGGTGGGGTAGGACAAACCGTAGCCCAGGCCGTAAACCACCGCCACGGCTATTAAAAAGGCAGGTGTATGGAGCACCGATAGACCCATCATGCCCAGGGCAATCAGGCTCACCGCCGGCACTATCACCATCACCCGCCCCACTTTATCCGACAGACCACCCATGGTAAGGCGCACGAAAATGATAACCAGGGAGAAAATCAGAAAAAATAACGACGCAATTCCCGTGCTGGCCAGATGGGCAATGGCCAGCGGCAAAAAGGACATCACTCCACCCTGGGTACAGGAGCAGCTGGCAAAGATCAAGGAGGGAAATAACACATCCCTGCTTGCCAGCACCGCCAAAAACGGTTGCCTTTCCTCCCGCACAGCCATCACTTGGCTTCCGGGCAACCTTAAAATTAAGATAAAAGCCAGAGCCGCAGCCAGACTGGGAATAAGCACCACCAGTTTAAACGAGGCGGAAGCAGCCAGTTTCATCCCCACCGTAGGACCGAAACCCACAGCCAAACTGACACAGGTAGCATAAACAGCCACCGCCCGGGCCAGCCTTTCCCGGGGTACAATCTCGGTAATGGTGACGAGAGAAGACACGGTATAGGCGGCCAGACCCAGCCCATGCAGGAGGCGGTACACGGTAAGCAACACCAGGGAAGAGGTGGTGATATAGAGGAGCGGGGCTATGACAAAGATTCCTATTCCTGCCAGCATAAATATTTTGCGCTGAAAGCGGTCCACCAGGGTACCCACAAAAGGCCTCAGGAAAATGGCGGTAAAAGAAAAAGCACCTACCACAATACCGCTCTCGGTCCCGCCGTAACCGGCACGCTGCAGGACAATGGGAAAAACCGGCATAAAATAAAAATATGCTCCGTAAAAAATGCAGGAAGCGATATAAATAGAAAGAAAATTTAACGTAATGAAGCCCCTATCTCTTACATTATCTGCCATAATTCCACCCCTCAGGCAGCCCTCCGGCTTGAATTGCTTTCCCGTGACCACCATTGTTTGCCCTATCCCCCGGCTCTGCCTTTGAGAACCCCGGCGAATTTAACGGGTGGCCAACAGGAGGTTAACCACATCGGTCAGGACGCGCCCGATACTTTCCCGCACAACCACCTCGGCCCGATCATCCCAGGGAGTGGGGTCCCGGTTGATAATTACAAAACGGGGAACCCTGCCCGGCAGGTCAGCCACGGGGTACACCTGCAGGCTGGTACCAATTACCAGCAACAACTGGCAGCCCGCCAGCGCCTCCAGGGCTGCAAAGTAATCCGGGTGCATCTGGTCACCAAAAAGCACCGCCACCGGTCTTACCAGTCCGCCACAGGCAGGGCAACAGGGCGGGACAGTCCCGGCATTGAACTGCTCCACCACCTGGTCAAAGGTTTCTTCGTGGCGGCAGCGCAGGCAGTAAAAAGTCCTCAGGTGACCGTGAACCTCCCAAACCTGCTTTGAACCGGCCCTCTTATGCAGGCTGTCCACATTTTGGGTGATTACACCGGCCAGGTAGCCCATCTCTTCCAGCCGCACCAGGGCATGGTGGCCGGCATTGGGCTCGCAGTCGGCCCAGGTCAACCAGCGGGGAATGGCCCTCCGGTAATAGGCTTCGGGGTCCCGGTACAGGGCCTCTACACTGGCCACTTCCATGGGATTTTCTTTGGTCCAGCGCCCGGTCCCCGGGCTGCGGTAATCGGGTATCCCGCTTTCGGTGCTTATACCCGCCCCGGTTAAAGCCAGGGTTTTGCCGGACCAGCGCAAAAGCGTGGCAATACGCTCAATATCTTTTTCGTATGACACTTTTTCACCCCCTATATGCTGCGGCCCGAGGCCTCCCATTCCCTCAATACCTGTTTTCTCAATTTTCCCGTGGCCGTGCGGGGCAGACTGGCCACAAACTGGATATACCTGGGCTTTTTATATCCGGCCAGACGCCGGGCACAGAAACTTCGGATTTCTTCCTCCGAAATGCCGTTATCGGCTACCACAAAGGCCTTGATGGCTTCTCCCCACTGGTCATCGGGAACGCCGATTACGGCTGCTTCCCGCACGCCCGGGCATTGCAAGAGCACGTCTTCCACTTCCCGGGAAGAAACGTTCAGACCGCCGGTAATAATGAGATCTTTCACCCGGTCGGTGATATATAAATAACCATCCCCATCAAAGCTGCCCACATCACCGGTATGGAACCAGCCATCCCTCAGGGCCTCCCGGGTGGCCATCTCATCCTGGTAATATCCCAGCATCACCGTATGGTCTCCCGGCGCTCCGCTGCGGACGAGGATTTCCCCCGACCCCAGGCCCGGGTCGGCTATAGTTACCTCCACCCCCGGTACCGGCCGCCCGACAGAATGGGGCTTTTCCATCTGATCCCGCCCCCAGAGGCAACTGATCATTCCCGTTTCGGTAGAAGCATAAAAGCTATACAATTGAACTGCGGGAAGCACCTCCCACAGGCGCTCCTTTAAGCTTACGGGACAGCTTTCACCCGTCAGCAAAAGGCCCCGCCAGGAATCCATCTTTCTCAGTCGCTCAACCGGCACCTCCTCTAAAAGCATGCGGGCCATGGTGGGTACCATGCCTACCACCGTGGCTCTGTAGCTGGCAATAATATCTACCAGCTCTTTAGGCCGGTAGGGGGTACCCAGCAGACAGACGGTGCTGCCCAGACCCACCGCCTGGACCAGTCTCCCCCAACCTGTGCGGTGACAGAGGGGGGTGGTGATTACAAACACATCCTCTTCTTTAAAGGGAAACACCGTAAGGCAGTTAAAATATTGCCCCACCACCACGTTGGCGTTGGTCAACATGACTCCTTTGGGCTTCCCCGTGCTGCCGGAAGTATAGCAAATGGAATGAAGATCGGCCAGGCGGGGCTCAGGCCACAGGGGCTGAGAATCTCCTTCCAGTGGTATCCTTCGATAAGGTATGGCCCAGGGAGGCAAATCCTCTCCCGCCGCAATATATACCGGGCTTACCTTTATTTCCGGGAGTATCTCTTCCAGCACCGGACGGGTAAAATCATCAAAGGCCAGGGCATCGGGCCGGGAATGTTCCAGAATGTACTTTAGCTCTTCTCCCCGGGAACGAAAACTGACGGGAACCAGCACCACCCCCGCCCGGGAAGCGGCAAAAAATAATTCCACCCACTGGATGCTGTTGCGCAGGAAAAGCGCCAGCTTCTTTCCTCGTTCCAGGCCCAAAACCTTTAGGCCCCGAACCAGGCAGTCAACCCGCTTATCCAGCCAGCCGTAACTTACCTCCTGTCCGTTAAAAACCAAACAGATTTTCTGGCCCTGCCTTCGCGCATTTGCCCTTAATAAAAACGCCACATTCACCCTTAAATCCCTCCGTGACGAGCTTTTTCCAGCAATGCCTCGGGTATATCGAGAGCCATATCTATTTCCTGCAGCATCAATTCTCTCTCCTCGGGCAACTTACCGGAAATATCCCAGTAATTGGAGACGTGGTCGCTAAAAACCTGGCTGTTTACCTTTAAATTTTCAATCATCAACCTTATCTCATTTAGAATTCCGTGGGGCGAAACCAGTTGAAATTCCCCCCGCTGGCATTTCTCAAACAGGGGACTGCCGGGGCGGGGAATGAAAGTGCGGATGCGAATGAAATGCGGGTCAATGGCATTCAATACCTCAGCGCTGGCCAGGGCATGTTCCCGGGATCTCCCGGGCCCGCCAATCCCCATCAAGACGTACTCGCTCAACTCCATGCCGGCCTCCTTTACCATCAGGCCGGCAACAACCATTTCCTCCGCCGTGGCACCCTTGCGTATTTCGGCCAGGATCGTGTCGTCGCCACTCTCCATGCCCACGTGAATGCGGTTTAACCCTGCTTCCCTCAGTCGGCGCATCTCCAGAGGAGTTTTTCTAACGATAAACTTGGCCGAACCGTAAACGGTAATACGCTCCACATAAGGAAACAGTTCCCGGGCACAATCCAGTACCCGGCAGAGATCATCGGTTTTCATGGCAATGGTATTGCCATCCGGGAAAAAAATAGACCTAACCCCCTCTCCGTAATAATTCCGGGCAGCCAAAAGATCTTCCTTAATTTCTTCTACGGGACGGATGCGGAACTTCGTCCTTTTATAAATGGCACAGAAAGTGCACTGATTGTGAGGACAACCAATGGTTGCCTGGATCAACAGACTACCGGCTTCACTGGGTGGCCGGTAGATAACCCCTTCATAGCGCAAAGGATCATCACCTCTATAAATTTACAGGAGAGACGGGCCTGAACGCACGTCAAGCCCGTCCCCTTTCTCGTTATTCAATTTATATTTATATCTTATTTTCCCGCACCTTTTCCACCAGTTCTTTAATCAGGGGATCCTTGGCCATCCATTTGTCATATACCGGCTTAACCTTTGCCTTCCAGGGGGTCATATCCACCGCATAAACGGTTACGCCATGGGATTTGATGAAATCCAGATCCTTGCCTTCTTTTTCTTTGTTGATCTTGATGGAATCCGCTATGGCTTCCCAGGCCGCATCCTGGATAATCTTCTGATCTTCGGCGGAAAGGGACTTCCACTTATTCAGGTTCATAACCAGTACACAGGGGAAGGGGAACTGGTTGGAATCCAGCAAATATTTGCTTACCTCAAAGAGCTTTTCACTGTAAACCGAGCTGGGGTTCATCTCCATGCCGTCCACCATGCCGGTCTGCAAGGCGTTGTAAATCTCCCCGTAGGGCAGGGGTACCGGATTTACGCCGATGGCCTGCGCCCAGTCTTTAATCACTTCCGACGGGGGCACCCGGAACTTCATTCCGCTCACATCAGATGGAACAGTGGGCTTTTTCTTGGCAAAGAGCATATCCCGAAGACCGCCTTCATAAATGGCCAGCCCTTTCATGTTATGGGTCTCCAGCGTATCCAGCATCCGCCGGACCACATCGCTCTGCAACACTTTTTGCTCGGTATCGTAATCGGTAATCAGCCAGGGTAACTGCAGCCCGGCCAGCACCGGGGTATAAGCAGCAAACATGGAAGCAGAGACTAAAGCCATATCCTGAGTCCCGGCAATTACTCCTTCCAGAAGCTGCTTATCATCGCCCAGTTGCCTGGCGGGGTAGATGGTGATCTTAATCCGCCCGTTGCTCTTCTCATCCACCTTTTTGGCAAAGGCCTCCACGGACAGGTGATAAGGGTGCGTAGCTTGCGTCACGTGGCCCACTTTGAACTCCAATTTTGGCTTTTCCTGGCCGGTCCCTGTTTTCTCCTGTTTCGGTTGCTGGCCGCAGCCAGCCAGCACCGCTGCCACCACCAGGAATGTGACTGTTATCATGGCAATGAGCTTTTTCCTCACGAAAACCCCCCCTTTTTTGTCTCACAAATTTCCGGAAGCGGCCACCATCTCCGGCCGCTCCTCCGGAATAATCGCCTTTTTTATCCCCTATTTATCCGGGAAGCTCTTTACTCTAAGCTTCTTTGACTTTAGGTGCTTTACATTCAAACAACTTTTCCACCGCCTCCCGGATGCGTTTCAGCCCTTCCTCAATCTCTTCATCGGGAACGGCAAAGGTCATGCGCACAAAACCTTCTCCCTGGGAACCAAAAGCCGTCCCGCTCACCACTGCCACCCCGTAAGAATTCATCAGGTAATCGGTGAATTGCTGGGAAGTCATTCCGGTACCCGAAATGTTTGGGAAGGCGTAGAACGTGCCCTCGGGAGGCAGACACTGGATACCGGGGATTTTGTTCAAACCGGCCACGAAGCGGTCCCGCTTGCGCTTCAGGGACTGACGCATCTTTTCAAAGGCCTCCTGGGGACCGGTCAAAGCAGCCAGGGCTGCCTCCTGGATGAACAAAGCTACATTGGTAATGCTGTCCTGGAGGAAAATAGAAAGCTTTTCCGCAATTGGACGGGGAGCTACAATCCAGCCGATGCGGAAGCCGGTCATGGTATAGGTTTTGGAAAAGGTATCAATGACAATGGTACGGTCCCGCATTTCCGGGATCTCGGAAATGGTCCGGTGCCGCCCCTCGTAAACGATATGGCTGAAAATTTCATCGGAAATAACCAGCAGGTCGTGCTTCAGACAAATTTCGGCAATCTTTTCCAGATCCTTCACCACGCAGCCATTGGGACGCTGGGGCGTGTTCAGGATGAGCAGCTTGGTACGCGGGGTAATCACTTCTTCCAGCCGGTCCAGGTCGTACTGAAAGGTAGGCGGGTTTAAAGGCGCGTAAACCGGTTTAGCACCGCAAAAGCGGATCCACACCTCATCGGGCGGATAACCCGGGTTGGGGAAAATAACTTCATCCCCCGGATCCAGGAGGGTAAGCAGCGACATGAACAGGGCATGCTTTGCACCTCCGGTAACCACCACTTCATCCATCTCGGTGGGCCGCCCCCGGCTGGTCATTTCCCGGGCAATGGCCTCACGCAGGGGCGGAATACCCGGCCCGGGATCATAACGCACTCCTCCCTGCCTTAAGACCTTAATAGCCGCTTCACTTATATGCTCGGGCAGGGTAAAGTCCTCCCCGGCAAAATCGCCTTTTTCGAAATGGACGATGCGCTGGCCCAGTTTCTTTTCCAGCTCCTTGGCCCGGCGCATGCTTTCCCACTGTTTGGGGGGAACGAAGTGCTCTGTACCCCTGGCAAAACGAACGGTCATGATTTCAACCCCCTGTATTAGCATATGCATATCAACTAATTTGCTTTCAGGCAACAGAAGGATAGAGGGAAACCCTCTACCCTTCCGTGCCCAACCACTGGATATGGAACTTTTACACCCCGTAAGGCTTCGGGAAGCGGTGGCGCATGCTGTAGCGATAGGGTTCACCCATGGTGCAGAACTTGGCCACTTCATCAGCCGACCGGGTAACTTCCTTCTTCCAGATAATTGATGCCGGCGGAATAATCAGGTCGAAGCTAAAGCTTACCAGCCCGATCAGTTCTTTCACCGGTATCAGTGCACCCACATTGTCAAACGGTGTAGATGCCAGATACCAGGTGCGGATGTCCTTGGCCGTAGCGGTTTTAATGCTGTCGGGCTTGAGCTGGAACCGGTGCACACCCTGCCACAGGGAGTCGAGGTAGGTCAGGTTATACTCAGTCTTGGTAAGATCCGGAGAGGTTACCATGCGGTAATTTAACCGCCCCCAGTCCGTTTTACCATAAAAGACGGGCAGGCGCGGCAGGTCGCTCATTTTGTTGCCGGAATAACGGCCCGTGGCGGTGTGAATCAGGTAACCGCGGCGCTCCAGCATAAAGGAGAAGAATTCCTTCCCTGGAGGTTCCCAGCCGTTATCTTTTTTGCCACCATGCTCCAGGCAAGAAATATAAGCGATTTTCTTGGGGAAACCAAAGGGCTCCCGTCCGGCAAAAACGGCAGAATCCTGGCTCAGGTACATGTAGGGATAATACCCACCCTTATATCCACCGTAGCTGGCTGCCACGGTTACGCCCATTTCCAGGTAAGGGCCAAGCATGGTGTGATTGTGATCCACGTACCAGAACTCCACTACGTCATCTTCCAGTTGCAGGGGCTCCGGCAAAACTTTCTTTAAGTCCTTTTCATCGGCCTGGTAGATGAAGGCAAACCACCGGCTATTGGAATAAGTTAACGGAAGAATATCGATGTCAAAAACCGGATCGGCCACACCCTGACAGATAATGGTCTTGGGATCCCGCTCAAGGGGGTATTTAACCAGCGTACCGTCATTGGGAATGGAGGCTTCGTGTAGGAACTGGCCCATGAACCTTTCCTCCTTTTTCACATATAAGAGTTTTCTTATACACCATAGGGCTTCGGGAAACGATGCCGCATGCCGTACTTGTACATGGTCTCGTGCAGGCACTGGGCAATTTCAGCATCATTCCGCTCATACTTCTTGGTCCATAGCACCTGCGCCGGTGGAATGATCAAATCAAAGCTAAAACTCACCAGACCAATGAGCTTCTTCACCGGCACCATGGCTCCCAGGTTATCAAAGGGTGTTCCCTGGCAGAACCAGTTGATATCTTCTGCCTTCGCGGTTCTGATGCTGTCCATCTTCAGCTGGAAGCGGTGCTTCCCTTCCCACTCGGAGGGGAGGTAGGTGAGTTGCCACTCGGTTTCCCTCAGATCACCGGAAGTGACAACCTTCATGTTAAAACGGCCCCAGTCAGTCTTGCCGTAGAAAATGGGGAGACGCGGCAGATCCTGGAAGCTATTTCCCGAATACTTACCGGTAGCAGTATGGATTACATAACCGTTTCTGGCCAGCATGAAGGAGAAGAAATCGTTCCCCGGCTTTTCGTAGCCATCATCCCACTTGCCGCCGTGCTCCAGGCACCGGATGAAGGCCATCTTCTTGGGGAAGCCCAGTACCCGGCCGGCATCGGTGGCCGCATCCTGGCTCAGATACATGTAGGGGTAGTAACCGCCCTTATACCCCTGGTAACTGGCCGCCACCGTAACGCCCATTTCCAGGTAGGGCCCCAACCTGGTATTGTTGTGATCCACGTACCAGAACTCGACCACGTTATCTTCCAGCTTCAAGGGTTCGGGCAGGACTTTCTTGAGATCTTTCTCGTCGGCTTCATAGATAAAAGCAAACCACCGGCTGTTGGTATAGGTAAGGGGCAGGGTATCAATATCCCACAGGGGATCCACCACACCGTAAATAATACGCGATTTTTCGTCCCGCTCTAAAGGTTGAGCCGGAACCTCACCCGTTGCCATCCAGGGTGAATCCTTAACTCCCATTAGACCCATAGATTTAAAATCCTCCTCTCAGACAGTTTTAGGTAAATCTGAGCTGTTGTTGCTACAATTTTAATAATTTTCTGTCAAATAAGACTCAGTCTCTCTCACCTCCCATTATTTCAACCTTATCTTCTCCTTCCTCCTGTGTGAAAGTATAAAATCTGTTTCAAGGACCGCGTGTTGTATTCCTCGAATTGTCTCTTTCCCCAGGTAAGTGGTTGATATATTGACCCAGTGGTATCCTGCACGAATAAAAAAAGACCCCGGCGTGTGGGGCCCATAATGATCATCCTTGCTCCTTTAATTTTTTAAACTCCTGGATCAAAAGCGGAACCACCTCAAAAAGGTCCCCCACTATGCCGTAGTCGGCCACTTTAAAGATGTTGGCCTCCGGGTCCTTATTTATGGCCACGATATACTTGGAGGAACCCATGCCCGCCAGGTGCTGGATGGCACCGGAAATGCCGCAGGCAATGTAGAGGGTGGGGGAAACGGTCTTGCCCGTCTGGCCCACCTGCATGCTGTGGGGTGCCCAGCCGGCATCCACCGCGGCCCGGGAAGCCCCCACTGCAGCCCCCAGCACATCGGCCAGCTCTTCTAAAAGCCTGAAGTTTTCCGGCCCCTTCATGCCCCGGCCACCGGAAACAATGATGTCCGCCTCCGTCAGCTCCGGCCGGGTGCTCACCTGGCGCACCACATCTCTGATTATTTGACGGATACTGCCCGGCTGGGGATTTACCTCAATTACCTGGGCCGTACGGCCGGCCTGCGGCGGGTTAACGGGCAGAACATTGGGCCGCACCGTGGCCATCACCGGGCGCGCCTCAGGGCAAACACCCTCAAAAAAGGCTTTACCGGCATAGATGGGTCTCTTGAATACCAGTTGCCCGTCTTCCAATCTCACATCGACGCAGTCGGTAAAAAGGCCGGTATCCAGGCGTTGAGCCACGTGAGCGGCCAGATCCCTGCCCAGAACGGTGTAACCCAGTAAAAAAACACTGGGCTGGTGTTCCCTGACTAAGGCAGTAACAGCGCTGGTATAACCGTCTGTGGTATAATTTTCCAGGTCTTCGCTTTGTAACAAATATACTTTATCTGCACCATATTCAGCCAGGGTACCCGCCAGACCTGCCACGTCCCTGCCCGTTAATACGGCACACAATTCTTCCTTTTGCTCATCTGCTATTTTTCGCGCGGCACTTAAAAGTTCCAGGGTTACTTTTTTCAGTTTCCCGTCCTTTTGCTCTGCGTAAACCCAGATTCCACCAGGCATTCTTTACCCTCCCCGACTGTTAGATAATTTTGGCTTCTTCCCGCAGGGCACGGACCAGGGCCGCTGCAGCTTCGGCTGCCTCACCGGGTATAATCCTTCCGGGCTTGCGAGGTGGGGGTAAGTAATACTTCACTGCCCGCACTTTGGGAACCACCTGGCCTGCATCCAGCCCCAGATCCTGAAGGGTCATTTTCTGCATGGGCTTTTTCTTGGCCTGCATGATCCCCTTCATGGTAGGGTACCGGGGTTCGTTTAATCCCTTCTGGGCGGTGACCACGGCCGGCAGGGGTACTTCCACCACTTCGCTTCCCCCTTCAATTTCCCGGGTGGCCAAAACGCTCCCCTCCCCCACTTCCAGCCTGGTAACCATATTTACCATGGGCAGCCCAAGTATCTCGGCCACCCGGGCTGCCACCTGGGCTGAACCGTCGTCAATAGCCCGCCAGCCGGCCAGGATGATGTCGTACTGCAGGCCGCCAATAACCTTGGCTAAAATCGTTGCCGTCACGTACTCGTCTACTTCCATCCCATCCGGGCTAACCAGTATGGCCTTATCCGCCCCCATGGCCAGGGCCTGGCGCAGAGCCTCCTGAACCTGTGCTTCTCCCACGCTTACAACGGTAACTTCTCCCTTGCTTTTTTCTTTCACCCGCAGGCCCTCTTCTACGGCAAATTCGTCATAAGGGTTGATAATTAAACTAACCCCCTCGCGATTGATTCTTCCTTTCTCATCCAGGGTTATCCTGGCCTCGGTATCAAAGGTCTGCTTCAGCATCACCACTACGTTCATATTTACCCTCCTCTCCTATCTTCTCGGTAGTAGCCTGGTAACATCTGGCGGAACCGCTCCACACAGGCGAAAACCAGGAACAAAAAAGCAAGGGGGATGGGTAGATAACCCACTATGGCCGGAATCTGAAAGGCGGTGGTCACCTGGTTTAAAACAGTTGCCGAGAAAACAAAGGTAAAGCCGGAAAAGGCCAGAAATACCACCAGAAGAATGACCACCACCTGTCTGGTTAATTCCACCATTTTTTTAATCGCAGCAGGAAAACTTTCCACCACAAAGCTTAAGCGGACAAATTCCCCTTCCCGGTAGGCCACAAAGGCACCCAGCGTGGAAATCCAGATCATGAAGATGCCGCATACTTCATAAGCGCCGTACAGGGAACGCCCCGTCAGCTTGCGCACGAAAACCTCCGCCACCATGACCAGGAAAAAGAAAATCATAGTTACGGTCAACAACCAACCAGTCAAAGCGCTCAAAACGTTGACGGATTTGGTGAGAGAATCTTCCCGCATTGTACCTGGCGTCGGTTCCAGTTCCCGTTCCTGTATTTCAGCTTCCGGCTTTCTCAAACTTAATGCCATAATAAATTTCCCCTTCATCGCCGAGCTTTACGCGGCGAATGGTGGCCCTGACCTCATCCCCTACTGCCAGTTCATCCAGAGGCATTTTCACCATGCGGCCGGAGATCAGCATACCCTCTTCCAGTTTTAGCTCGGCCAGAATATAGGGTTCCTCGCCTTTGAATTCCGTGGGGGGATAATACACCACTCCCAGGTGGTTTACCCGTGCCCGGCCGGAAAAATTCACCCGCTCCAGGTTCCGGGAAGCACACCTGCCACAGCAGTATTTCTCCCACCAGGGATGCAGGCTACCACAATCAAGGCAGCGGTAGCCGTGCAGTTGAAGCTTATCCACAGCCATCCGGCGGTATTCGATTGTACTCACGCCATACCCTCCTTACATTATAAAACCCGCTGGTAAACGTAACATACGCACACCGAACCGGGACCGCCCCGGTTGATGCTTAAACCAAACTCGGGAATTTTGGGCACCTGGACGCCCGGGAATTCTCCCCTCATCTGCTGAACCACATCCACTATTTCCGTGGTTCCCGTGGCCCCCAGGGGATGCCCCTTGCTCAGGACACCACCGCTGATGTTCACGGGATGCTTGCCGTCGTGGTGGGTACCTCCCTCCATGACCAGCCTGTATCCCTGGCCATAGGGAGCAAAACCCGCCGCTTCAATGCCCAGGATTTCCTGTATGGAAAAGGCGTTGTAAATTTCCGCTATACCAATCTGCTCCGGACCAATGCCGGCCATGGCGTAGGCCTGCTTTACCGGCCTTTCCACCAGGGCCCAGTTGTCCTCCAACTGGTCCGTGCTGTTGTAGAAGGTACCGCTGCCCACCCCGGTGCCGATTATATAGACCTGTTTCTTACCGCTTGCCTTCATAATATCCTCATGGCAGAGCACCACCGCCGAAGCAGCATCCGTCATGGGACATACTTCGTACAAATGCAGGGGTTTGGCCACATAGGGCGACTTCAGCACCTCCTCCACCGTACACTCAAAACGCAACTGGGCATCGGGATTGCGGGCCCCGTAGTAGTGGTTTTTTACAGCCACGTGGGCCAGGTCGGCTTCGGTGGCACCAAAACGCGCCATGTAACGGGTGGCATACATGGCTACACCGGAAGGAAAGGTCAGCCCGCTGAAATACTCTTCTTTGCCATCGGCACTGTTGGCAATGATAGTGGTTCCCACATCGGTGGTCACGTCACTCATCTTCTCCGCGCCAATGACCAGAGCCGTACGATAAAAACCGGCCAGGATCCCCATCAGGGCAATCTGGGCAGCCCACCCGCCCGTACCGCAGGCGGCCTCACACCGCACGTTTGGCTTGGGAACCAGCCCCAGGTGGTCGGCGGCCATGGCGGAAACATTGTTTTCCATATTGAAACCAAGGGATGCCGCATTGCCCACCACCAGCACATCAATATCCCTGGGTTCCAGCCCCGCATCGGCCATGGCCTTCCGCCCCGCTTCTACCATTAAATCCCGGAGGGACTTATCGTAATGCGTTCCGTGTTTGGTCTTGCCCACGCCCAGGACTCCTACTCGAATCGGCATCAAGCACCAAACCTCCTTTGGAAAATGGTCTTCCAGTAGGTGGCCAGATCCACCGGCATGGCGGCAGCCATTTTTTCCCTGACCCCGCAGGGGGGTGGATCTGCAGTTAAGGAAAGGGAAACGCTCACCGTGTTACCGTGACCGTAGCCCACCGCCAGAATCCGGTCGCCCTCTGCGGCCTGTTCAAAGGCCATAGCCAGGTTTACCGCAAAAGTAGCACTCCCCAGGTTGCCCACCGCCGAAAGGGAATTAACCGGTTCCCACTGGTCGTTTTTAATACCCCGCCTGGCCAGAACCCTGGTCCAGCGGAAGCGGTTTAGTTGAAGGGGCACATAGCGGTAACCGCCCAGATTCTCCGTCCCCCCACGGGTTGTTAACAGGCGGCTGAGAGCCCGGTCGAAATTATCGTCCAGCATTTCCGGGCGGTACCTGAGTACTTCCTCCCCCCGCAGACTCCAGAGGTCGTAGCTCTCGATTTCGTAATCCGCCACGATATCTTCTACCCGGGCAAAACCCCGCGGCGCCACCATGAAGGCTGCTGCCCCGGCCCCCCAGGCCATCTCTACTTCTTCCCCCGGCCGGTAGCGGGGGTGCTCCGCACAAACCACCAGAATACCTTCGGAACTACCGCCTTCAACCAGATTCACCGCCAGGCTGAGGGCCTCTGCCGCCGCCAGGGGACCACCTGCCAGGTCCCAGCAGGGGAGACTGGAATCCAGACGCAACATCTTTCCCAGCAGAGAAGAACCCTTTTTATGGGTGAAGGGCAGGGAATTGCAGGCCAGGATTACTCCTCCTACCCGGTTCCTTTCCACAATACCCTTGGCGGCCTCGTAAGCCATGGTAAGGCTATCTTCGTCCATTTCGGCCATGGCAATGCCCTTCACTCCGGCCGGACTTTTTCCGTAAAGCGACTTTAAAATATCACCGCTCACCCGTCCGCGGGGAATGTACACCCCGTAATCCGCAACAAAAGCGCCGGCCATGATACCCTATCACTCCTTTTACCGGTTATAGGCCCAGTTCGCGGGCAATGATCAGACACTGAATTTCAGTGGTTCCTTCGGTAATGGTGCTCAACCGCACGTCGCGGTAGAACCGCTCCACAGGGTATTCATCCACATACCCGTAACCGCCCAGAATCTGAATAGCCTCGTAAGTGGCAAACTGGGCCGCTTCGCAGGCCATCAGCTTGGCCATAGCTGCTTCCTTTAAACAGGGCATTTTCCGGGAGTACATATAAGCCACTTTAAAGGCGTAGGTCCGGGCTGCCTCTAACCTGGTCAACATATTGGCAAATTTAAACTGGATGGCTTGAAATTGAGAAATGGGCTGGCCGAAAGCCTTACGTTCCTTTGCATAGGTAAGGGCTGCTTCAAAGGCGGCATAGCCGATAGCCACCGTTTTCACCGCCTGGGAGATGCGCGCCCCCAGCAAAGTTTGCAGGCTCTGCATGAAGCCGTTGCCTTCTTCACCACCCAGCAAATTTTCCGCCGGCACCAGACAATCCTCAAAGGCCAGTTCCGCCGTATCCGAGGAACGGTGGCCCATCTTGCCCTTTAATTTACGGGTTACCTGAAAACCGGGAGTGTCTTTTTCCACAATGAACAGGCCCATACCCTTTTTGGCTCCCTGGCTCTTGTCCAGGTAAGCCAGAACCAGTACAAAGTCCGCAATGGAACCGTTGGTGATAAAAAGCTTGGAGCCGTTTAAAACGTAGCCGTCGCCTTTCCTTTTGGCCGTGCTCTGCAGGGCGGCCACGTCGGACCCGGCATTGGGCTCGGTAATGGCCAGGGCACCAATCTTGTGCCCCTCAATGCCGGGTATCAGAAACCGCTCTTTCTGCTCCTGGGTACCAAAGCGGTAAATGGCACCGAGGGCCAGGTCACAGTGGGCATCGACGCTGGCGGCAATACCGGCACATACCTTGGAAATCTCTTCTACAAACAGGCACTGTGTTACCTTATCGGCTCCAATTCCCCCGTATTCCTCGGGAAAGGGTATGCCCAAAAAGCCCAGTTCCCCCATCTGGGGAAACAACTCCAGCGGAAACTTTTCCTCTTTCTCTGCCTCTTCCACCAGCGGCTGGATAACTTCCTGGGCAAATTCCCTGGCTGTCTTCTGAATCATTTTTTGTTCCTCAGTTAATTCCAGATCCATGATTTCCCACACCTCCGTGGTATTAGCTTTGATTTTTTAAAATTCTAACCCAGTTCACGGGACGGAGGCGCCTTTACTATTGAACGGTTGAGAAATGGCCGCCAACGGTTAAGAAATAAGCGCAAGTGGTTGCAACTCGACTTCCCGGCATACCGCTGGACCGCCAAAAACGTCCGTTGGAAATCAATAACACTTTGTCGCGTAACATCTTTATTAAGATAGAAGTGACTATAAAATCCAACCTGAAAGCAGGTGATTACCGATGGCTGTGGTTTCCATAGTGCGTTACAAACCGGGAGGAGAAAGCCTGCGCAGGGCCATTGAGCTCTGTGAGGGCTTTGCGGAATTGAAGAGCCATGCCCGGGTTTTAATCAAGCCCAATGTGGTCATCGGGGATGAGAAGTACCGGAATTTCGTCAAAGGTGTACTGACCTCGGTCCCGGTACTGGAAGAGCTAATAGGATTGCTCCGGGAGTTCGGCTGTCAGAATATCACCATTGGAGAAGGTTCCATCACCAACGAAGAAATGGGCCTTTCCACCGGCACCGCCTTTACGCTGGCGGGAATCGGGGAAATGGCCCGGCGGCTCGGCGTTAATTTAATCGACTTTCACCAGCAGGGTTTTGTAAAGATTGACCTGGATGGACACCAGGTGGAGGTAGCCGAAGCAGCCCTGGAGGCAGATTTTCTCATCAACGTGCCGGTTTTAAAGACCCATGTTCAAACCAAAGTTTCTCTGGGGTTAAAAAATCTGAAGGGCACTTTAAGCATGACCAGCAGGAGGATTTTCCACCGCTACGGGGTCGAGAAATACATAGCCCTTCTGGCAGGCAAATTAAAACCTCAACTGACCGTCCTGGACGGCCTTTACACCGTCAACTACGGTCCCGTCCATTACGACTACAGGGAGTTGAACCTGCTGGTGGCCGGAAGGGACCCTCTGGCCGCAGATGTGGTGGGTTCCAGCATTTTAGGCATACCGCCCGAAAGGGTGGAACATCTGGTCATATACGCATCCCTGCAGGGACGCAGGCCATCCCTGGAAGGAATAGAAGTGAGGGGGGAAAAAATCAGCCAGGTGGCCATAAGGGCCGAATGGGAAACCACCTGGCTGCAGAATATCATCAATTCTTTCGGGATTAAGGGAATCAGGGCCCAAACCCCCGGTCCTTCCCTGTGCTCGGGCTGTATGGTTACGGTAAACAACGTCCTCAGGAAATTTGGCAGGGAATACAGCGGTGCCACCTTTGATAACATTGAAATATGCACCGGGAGGGAACCCCGGCCCTTCAAAGACTCCAGGCTGGTGTTCTTGTTCGGCAATTGTTCGCTGGAAAGCAACCCGGAGGTAGAGGGAGCCATAAAGGTAAAGGGGTGCCCCTTGAGTTTTGCGGCCTGCTACGAAGCACTGAAAAAGCACGCCATACCTCTTTAGATTACGGGCAGGTTAAAGGGCAATTCACCGGGCCTTTAACCTGCCCGCTTTTTTGTATTTACCTGCTGGCTCTTGTTCCTTCCTGACGGGTTTACCTAACCGGGTAGTCTTGCTACCAGCCAACCGGGTAAAAAGACCCCCCGAAAACCACCCTCTCGGCGGTTTTAATACTGCCCTTTGGCATGGTGACAACAGAAAACAGTTAAGGGATAATAAACTCGGGATGTACCTTCCCCACGGGCACCGGTGCCAGGGAAGTAGTCAAAAAATTCTATATAATTTTTAGGGAGGTTTAGCATGAAAATCGCGTAGAAAAAATAAATAACCATCTGCCCCATTATATGGTAATTAATGGGTACAACAGAAATATGGGGCACAAAAAGGTT
>NZ_JAUSUX010000018.1 GCF_030813795.1 Desulfofundulus luciae
AGCTTGATTTTTGGTGTTTTTTGGGCGCGTGAGGTCTCATTTCTTTTTCAGGGGGCTGATCCCCTTCTGGTGCCTACTGAAATTTTACACGGCCAACCTATTTTTGACATGCAGGGCAGAGGCCGTAAAAATCAACGGTAAAGGTTTCAACCCAGAAGCCTTCTATTTTTTTGGGAGGCGTTAGAGCTGGCAACCCGACTGGCAAATCGTAAACCCTGCCGCAGTTACGGCAAAGAAAATGATTGTGAGGTTTAGGATTCGGATCAAAACGCTTCCGCTCAGAGTCGATAGTAAGCTCCTGGATTCCCCCCTCCCGTCGAAGCACTTCTAAAGTTCCGTAAACCGTAGCCAGGGAAATAGAGGGCAGGCGCGGCTTAAGCTCCCGGAAAATTTCCTCTGCCGAAGGATGAGAAGTATTTCCTTCCAAAAAAGCCAAAATGGCCAGCCGCTGCGGGGTAGCACGCAAGCCGAAGCGCTTGAGCTTTTCGGCCAGGGCTGGTATGTATTCTTTTCTTCCCTTGTAGCTGCCTCGTTCCACAACCCTCGTCCTTCCCGAAGACAAGAATTGGTGAAAAAAACCCAGCGTTCGGCCCCAGTTTTGTTAAAGATTCATCTGCCGGATCTTTTTTGAAATGATTTTAATTTTAAATTCATTCCATATTATAAAGTTGACTCCTTCTTTTGTCAAGCTCATTTTCCGCAGTGATTCGCATTAACATTTTAAATGCTATAACCCATCGGCCTGAACGGCAGAACTGATAATCACCGCATACACGTTAAGAGAATTACCACGTTTCACGCCGAACACCTCCTGGAAAGGAAAAACCCGGTAAAATAGTCGGGCGTACGGATATTTTGCGGTTCCTGTTGCCGAAAAGGAAGGGAAATGTGGTGATGTGTGCAGAAAAAAATTATATTTCAGGTATGAGGAGGTCGACGAATGCGCCGCCCGAAACATACCAGTAGCAGTCATGCGGGAAGCGACGAGCGTATCGTCGCCGGGGCGCTGCGTTTTCTCGCGTACATTTCTGCTCTTGAAACCGTCATTTTTGTTATGGGCGTTCTCTTACTCACGCGTTTTGAACACTTAAGCCCGTTCGAAGCCTTTTACCTGGCTATCATTACTCTTACCACCGTTGGTTACGGTGATTATTATCCCGTGTCGGAACCGGGAAGGCTGGTGGCCTTAGTCCTGGCCGTTACCGGGGTCGGTTACCAGTGGCTTTCCTTATCAACAGTCGTGGCCATCCTGGTGGAAGGACACATCATCCGTTTTTTGGGGGAAAAACAAATGGAGCGCAAGATCGCCAGGCTTAAAAACCACGTGATAATTTGCGGCCTTGGACGCGCCGGTATGAGTGCCGTGAGACAACTCGAGCGCGAAGGAGTTCCTTTCGTCGGTATTGACCTTAACGAACGGCAGGTGGAATCCTTGCGGGAACACGGCCACCTGGCCATACCTGCCGATGCCACTGAGGACGAGACCCTCAAGGCAGCCGGCGTGGAACGGGCCAGGAGCCTCATTGCCGCGCTACCCCACGACCCGGACAACATTCTCATCGCCATGGCCGCCAAAGATCTTAACCCCAGCATCCGGGTGGTGGCCCGTGCCGACCGGCCAGAGAACATCAAACGCCTTAAGCGCGCCGGTGCCGACTGGGTTACCGCCGTAGGTGTTCCCGGTGGCACGCGGCTGGCTCTGGCCGCGCTCAAGCCTGCCGCGGTGGATTTTGTCTCCAGCATCCTCGAGCATCGCAACACTGATTACAAGCCGGAGGAATTGCTGATTGACGAAAGCTCACCGCTGGCCGGATGTTCCATTCGCGAGTCCCGTTTAAAAGAAGATTACGGCGCGCAGGTCTTAGCCATCATCCGGGAAAACGCCACCATCGTTAACCCTGAGGCTACAGAGAAGATCCAGCCAGGGGACATGATCATCGTTTTTGGGGACATAGAGAAGCTGGCTCCCCTTGCCTTTGGCTAGCAGACTGGTGCGCCTCGCCTGCACCTGCCTTTTACCACCAGGTCAACGCCCCTGCCGGGCGCACAAAAAAAACCGTTGAAAACGGTCTTCCACGAAAACCCTGCCTCCGTTCATCCCCTGATTGAAATCAATCCTAATTTTAATACTGCCTTGTCATTTCAATAACGGCTGTGATAATGGCTGCAATAAAAATGGCGGGTAAAAGGTTTCCTACTTTAATCCGGGCAGCCTTGATCATATTCAACCCAATAGCCACAATGAGGAGGCCACCGGTAGCGGTAAGCTCGGCCACCACCCAGGGGCTTAAGCCTGCACCGGCAACACGGGCGGCAAGGGTTATAGCACCCTGGTAGAGAAACACCGGAATAGCGGAAAAAAGCACCCCGATGCCCATAGTGGAGGCAAAAATTGCAGCGGCAATACCATCAAGCATTGCCTTGGCGATCAGGGTTTTGGGGTTGCCGGTCAGCCCGTCCTCGATAGCGCCCATTACGGCCATGGCGCCAACGCAAAAAATCAGGCTGGCGGTAACAAAGGCATAAGCTATGCCGCTCTCCCCGGAGCGGCCAAATCTGGCCTCGATGCGTTTCCCCAGGGACTCCAGCCTGCCCTCAATGTCCAAACCGGCTCCCACCACACCGCCCAGCGCAAGGCTGCCAATGACAATAAGCGGGTTTCTGGTTTGCAGGGCCATCTGGGCCCCAATCAGGATGACGGCCAGGCCGAGCCCCTGTATGACCGTATCACCCACTCTCTGCGGTATGCCTTTTTTAAGTAAGACACCGAGCAACGCACCTGCACAAATAGCTGCCGCGTTAATTAATGTGCCAACCAACTACAGTAGCTCCTTTCCGGTCAAAAAATAAGTTCGCTATATTTGAACAGGGTTCCTGCCAGAATGGAAAAAAAAGAACCGGCCTTTTGCATAGGGCCGGTTCCTTTAAGGAAATCCCGACTATACTTAACTTAACTGCAGTAGCACCCCATACCTTCCTTATTACCAGCAAAATACCGGTCTATCAGGCCGGCCAGAGTACGGGCGTGCCTGGCCTCATCCCGGGACGATTCGTCCATAATATCATGCACCGGGTCCAGATTTAACTCCTTGGCCCGTTTGGCCACTTCCTTCTTGCCCCGGTTGGCTTCCTGCTCCCCTTTAAGCATTTTAAGCAGATTTTCCCTGGTGCTTTCGAAAATCTTCCCGTTTAACTCGGCAAAATGGGCTGCATGCCAGGCCTCATCCATGGCAATGGATTTGAGTGCTTCTGCTACCTCGGGGTAGCCCTCCCGTTGCGCCTGCCGGGCCATGGCCAGGTAAATGCCCACCTCCCAGGTTTCACCCCGGAACTCCTTATCTACCGCCTCTTCCACTTGAGTGCCTCGAGCCACACCAAGCCGGTCCTCATTGAGTAGTTCCAACGGCCATTCCTCCTTCACCTGCGTATATAATTTATCCCAGGCTCAAAAAATAGAATTACCCGCAGGGGAAAAATCTATCCACCGGGAGGTATTTAAGTGACTACGGAACCAGTAACGGTGTATACCACCCCCACCTGACCCCACTGTCGCACGGTGAAAGAGTTTCTTTCCCAAAAAGGCGTGAAATTCACGGAAAAGAACGTGGCCGAGGACGAAATGGCCCGCAGTGAAATGGTACGTAAAACCGGCCGCCTGGCCGTGCCCACCATTACCGTGGGAGAACGGGTAGTGGTAGGGTTTAACCGGAGTGAACTGGAAAGGTTGTTGCATTAAATGCAGAAAAAAATGGCGGTGACCACCCATCCTGCGGCAGGCATCCGCATGACAGGCCACCGCCATTCCGGCTTTGAGTTTAAAAATCCGTTCTACAGCAGGCTTTCAAGCTTTTTAGCAAGGACCCCCTTGGGAGTATAGCCGACCATCTGGCCCACCACCTGTCCGGCCTTAAACATAATTAGCGTGGGAATGCTCATGACACCGTAACGGCCGGCCAGGACCCGGTTTTGATCCACGTTTACCTTGGCCACCTTTACCCGGCCGGCAAATTCGGCGGCCAGTTCATCAATAATGGGAGCCATACTGCGGCAGGGACCACACCAGGGCGCCCAGAAATCCACCAGTACCGGCAGGCTGGATTGTAAAACTTCCCTGTCAAAATTGCTTTCATTCAACTCCAGGGCCATAAAATTTTCACTCCTATCCTTGGATGATAGATTAAGAAGGGCTGCCAGCCCTTTAGATTAAATCCCTCAGCCGCCGGCAGAACCAGAACCGCTTTGCCCGCTACCGCAACTGCCGCCCTTTATGCGAACGGCACAGCCGGTAATCAACTGGCGTACATCCCGGCTCTGGCACTGGGGACAGGTAACCTTGTCCCGGTCATCAATCCCCACCAGCAGGGTAAATTTGTGGCTGCAACTGTTGCACTGGAAGTCGTAAATGGGCATCTATATACACACCTCCCTGAAAATTTTTGCTTCACAAATCAGGCAGCCGTAATGGCTCCGTTGGGGCAGATAAAAACGCATTCTTCACAATCCCGGCATAACTGGGGGTCAACCGTTGCCAGCCTGGCGGCAACGGTTATAGCTTCATAGGGACAAACGTGAGCACACGCCCCGCAGCCGGCACAAAGATCCTTTACTACATAGGCAGGCATGGATAAGCTGCCCCCCGTTTTTCTTCTATTATACTATATAATATTTTCGCCTGCAATATATAATTTTGGCTTAGATATGTTCACCATAGTTTACCATTACTCAAATAAGTCGTCAAGCTTTCCTTTACAGGCGAAAAATAAAAGGGGACGGCACCTGCGTAAAAGCAAAGCCGCTCCCTTCTCAGCATAAATCAGAGCGCTTAAAGAGTTGAATGAAATTCAAGACAAACTGTAACTCCTTCTGGGTGAGGTTGCAGACCAGGCTCAGCACCGACTGCACGTTAGGGTGCATGAGCAACTCGCGCAGTTCGGGGTTCATTAAACTGAGCATTTGATCCACTGCACCCGGTTCCATAATAAAGTAGCACGGGGAAACACCCATTACCTCGGACAGTTTTTCCAGCGTTTTGAGAGAAGGCTGCACTTTTCCCTGCTCGATCTGGCCAATTAGCCCGGCTGTAACCCCCGCCAGGTTGGCCAACTGGGCCTGGGTAAGCCCGTACTCTTCCCGGAGGGCCTTCAGCTTGTGGCCCAGAGAACCCTCCTGCCCCATGATGGAAGTGGGTGGCACTTCCAGTGCTTCGGCAATGCGCTTTAAGGTGCTTAAAGCTGGATAAACGGTACCGCGTTCAATTTCACTCAAGTAAGACAGGGAGATGCCCGCCCGGGTGGCCAGTTCCTGCAGGGAAAGGTTTTTTTCGCTGCGCATGATGCGAATCTTATCGCCCAAAGAAAGGCCGCTGTCCGCAACATCTCCCTCAATGAGCTTCGCCCTGGGTACATTCAGGGCGGCGGCCAGTTTCTCGATAGTTTTCAAAGAAGGGCGTTTGGAACCCCGCTCAATTTCGCTTAAATATGACAGGGAAAGATTCGCCCGCCGGGCCAAATCCTGCAGTGTATACCCCCGTTCTTCCCGCAGGGCACGTATTTTATCCCCCTTCACAATCATCCACAACACTCCCAAATCAAATTATACTATTATCCTACTATACTTTTACTAAGCAGTCAATGTATGAGGTAAAAATGATGAAGACGCCGGCCTTATTCCAGCGGTAGGGTGAGAATTTTCTCCATGATCTCCCGGAACACCGGGGCGGCCGTTTCTCCCCCGCTGGTCCCTTCCTCCACCAGAACCGTTACTACATAACGGGGATCTTGCAGGGGAGCATAACCGGTAAACCAGGCATTTACCTTACCCCGGCCGTCCACCTGGGCAGAGCCGGTCTTCCCGGCACTGCCGTAACCGGGCACATAGGCCTTGCGGCCAACACCTTCCGTGGTCACCAGCTTCAACATCTCCTTTACCTGGGCGGCCGTGGAGGCGGGAATGGCCCTGTGACCGGGCCCCGGGGGGAAAGAGCGGGTCACCTGGCCGACATCGTTGCGCAACTCTCGGACCAGCCGCGGCTGCACATACACACCGTCGTTAACAATAACATTCATCATGGCCGTGATCTGTACCGGAGTAGCCAGCACCGGCCCCTGACCCAAACTGCTATTGACCAGGTTGTGGGGTGCGGCAACCACCTGCCAGTTCTGCCGCCCATCCCGGGGTACAGGATAACCGGTAATCGTTTGATTATCCAGCCCGAAACGGCCGGCATAGTCGATCAGTTTCCCGGCCCCCAGTTTTAATCCCACCCGGGCAAACACCGGGTTGCAGGATTCGGCAAAGGCCTGGCTAAAACTAACGACACCGTGACCGGGATCATACCAGCAGCGTACAGGCTGATCCAGACTCCCCCGGCAATTAAACTGGCTGTCGGGTTTAACAATTCCTTCCGCCAGGGCAGCAGCGGCCACCACCACCTTGAATACTGAACCGGGAGTAAACAGGGCCGTAGTTTGATCGGTGAAGGTACCTGTCTCGCCCAGGGTAAGGTACCTGGCCAGGCCACCGGGACGGGGATCGTAACAGGGGCGGCTGGCCAGGGCCAGGATATCCCCGGTATGGGGCTCCATAACCACCACTGCCCCTTTCTTTATCCGCCGATCCATTATTTCCTCCACCACCCGCTGGATCCTGGCGTCCAGGGTGGTAACCAGGTGCTGCCGTCCCGGATCCATCGACTGGAGATCAACGGCAACGCCCAGTCCCGGTATGGGCCTGCCGGCGGCATCAACGAAGAGCCGGGCGGCACTTTTGGGCCGGGTGGCCTTGAGTTCACCTTCGTAATATTTTTCCAGGCCGGCCTGGCCGACCCAGTCGCTCAAACTGTAGCTCTTCCGGCTTTTGACACTCAAGGCGTCCAGCACTTCTCTTGACTGAACCCGTCCCAGGTAACCGACCACCCCGGCGGCCAGGGGTGCGGGACCGTAGCGCAGGTGGACCGGCAACACCAAAACACCGGGCCATTGGTGCTCCCGGATGGCCTTTACCTGGCCGGGGGTTAGGGAAAAGGGTAGATAACAGGGCTGTCCGTCAAAATATGGGGCTATTTTTTCCACCGGCAACCCCAAAATCCCGGCCAGGGAAGTAATGACCGCCTGCCTGTCCCGGATCAGCCCGGGAAAAACCACCACCCGGTTGGCATCAAAACTGCCGGTCAAAGGTTGTAAACGCCGGTCCAGGATTTCTCCCCGGGGATATTCTTCCAGAAGTACCGGCTGAGTTTCCCTTTCCAGGGCTAAAAAGGCATAGTCACTCCCCCGGCCCATCTGAATAAAGGCCAGATGGATAAGCAAAAAGGCAAAGCAAAACAGGAAAAGGGAAAAAAGGATGACCAGGCGCCTTCCCTGCACAGTTCCACATCCTGCACCATTTTTATCCAATAGCATGGCCCGGCGAACTAATTATTATACTCTTCCCGGCGGCGCAAAAGGCTCCAGGGCTGAACGGGCCGGGGCAGGGAGAGAAAAACCCTTTGCCGGGGATGGGGTGCCGCATCAATGGGGCTCACTTCTTCGTCGTATAAACCGGTCAATACAAAGGAAAATGTCTGCCCGCCGGGAAGCAGCACCTCCAGCTCTTCACCCCGGGCAAAACGGTTCCGTTGTTCCACCAGGGCCAGTCCCCTGGCGGGGTCATACTCCCGTACCACACCGACAAAAGTATAGGGCCGGCGGTAAATGGAGTCCACCGCACCCTGGGCCGCTTTTGCCGGCTTACCGGTGAAAAAACCGGTGGTGTATTCCCGGTGGCTGACCTTGCCCAGTTCTTCCAGCCACCGCTCCTGAACCTGAAAGCGGGCCGGATCTGCCCGGCAGTCGTCCAGGGCCTGGCGGTAGACGCTGACCACGGTGGCAACATAATGCACGCTTTTGACCCGGCCCTCAATTTTTAAACTGTCAACTCCGGCCTCCACCAATTGGGGAATATACTCCAAGAGACAGAGATCCCGGGAACTCAAAATATAGGTGCCCCGGGAACCCTCTTCTACGGGAAAGTACTCCCCCGGCCGCTTTTCTTCCACCAGGGCATAGCGCCAGCGGCAGGCCTGGGCACAGTCCCCCCGGTTGGCATCCCGACCGGTCATGTAGTTGCTCAACAGGCAGCGTCCGGAATAGGAGATACACATGGCCCCGTGGACAAAAACTTCCAGGGGCACCTGCACCTGCCGGCGAATTTCCCGGATTTCCTCCAGGGTAAGCTCCCGGGCCAGGACAATCCGCGACACTCCCTGCTCCTGCCAGAAACGGGCGGCCATCCAGTTGGTGGTACTGGCCTGGGTGCTCAGGTGCACCGGTAATTCGGGGGTTATTTCCCGGACCAGGGCCAGCACACCGGGATCGGAAACAATCACAGCATCCACCCCGATTTCCTCCAGTTGCCGTAGGTACGCGGGCAGGTCATCCAGATCCCGGTTGTGGGCAAAAATATTCACCGTAACATAGACCTTCACTCCCCGGGCATGGGCAAACTCCACTCCCACAGCCATTTCCTCCAGGGTAAAGTTCCCGGCCCTTTCCCGCAGGCCGAACTGCTTCCCGCCCAGGTAAACGGCATCGGCGCCGTAAATCACGGCTGCCTGCAGTTTTTCCAGATCCCCGGCCGGAGCCAGGAGTTCCGGAACAGCCATACCAGAATCACCTTCATTCAGTGCCCCTATCTTAGCGTATGTATTTTCGCTTATTGGCGTTATGCTCGTCCAGGGTACTGGCAAAAGCATGGGTACCGTCGGGTCTGGCTACATAATACAGGTAACTGGTTTTGGCCGGCTGCACGGCGGCCAGCAGGGAGGCTTCCCCCGGACAAGCTATGGGACCTGGAGGAAGACCCCTGATCAGGTATGTGTTATAGGGGGAATCCACCTCCAGATCTTTATAGTACAGTTTTGCCCTTTGACTGCCCAGGGCATACTGTACCGTGGCATCGATCTGTAAAGGCATGTCCCGCTTTAAGCGGTTAAAAATAACGCCGGCTATCAGCGGGCGCTCCCGGTCCACCCGGGCCTCCCGCTCCACCATGGAGGCGATGATCACTGCCTGATGCAGGGTTAAGCCGGCTGCCTTTACCTTCCGGTAATAATCCATTTCCTTTAACTTCCGGTCAAAACGGGATAACATGAGATCTATGACTTCATGGGCGCTGGTGTTGCTTCCCACCCGATAGGTATCAGGGAACAGGTACCCCTCCAGCCGGTTCGGTCCCGCCGGAAGACCATGCAAAAAGGGATAGTCAAACGTGTCCCCGGCGGCTGCAGCCAGGAAATCCCGGCGGGTTACCAGACCCTCCCTTTCCAACAGTTCGGCAATTTGTTTCAGGTTAAATCCTTCGGGAATGGTAAAAACACGCCCCTCATCGGGTCCTTTAACCAGTTCGTTAACAATCTCCGGCAGGGATTGGGCGGTGGAGAAAGTGTAAGGGCCCGCCTTGAGCCTGCCGTCAACACCTTTTAGCCGGGTATAAAAGTTAAAAAACCAGGCACTGTGCACCAGTCCCTCTTCATGAAGAATACGTCCGATGTTACTGCTGGAAGCAGACCGGGGAATGGTTACGTTTACGGATCGACCCTGACCGGAGGTCACCGGGGATAACATTCCGAAAATGTATATCAATACAAAAAGCCCCCAAAGAGCTATACCTCCGGCCAGCAGCCGCTTTTTTTCCCTTTGCTTGAAGACACTTTGCAAGTCTTTCATTTTGCTACCTGCCTGTTTTAATTACCACATTATATATCAATCCCCGTGTCGATACAATGGCCCTGAAAACAAGCCGGGTTTTACAGGGAACCGGCCGGGGGGGCTACTTCGGGTTCGCTGCCGTTACCCTCCGGGGATTGTTGTTCCGGTGGAACCGTACCCTCACCATTGGCCGGCTCCGGTGATTTTTCCGGGGGCTTTATATCTTCCCCACCCGCAGGTGTTTTTCCGGGGGAAGCGCCTGGAGCCGGTGGCTCTTTATCCGGCCGTGGTTTCTGTCCGGGTGAAGGCGGGGGAACCACCGGTCCGGTACTCGGTTCCCTGGTACCTATAGCCACCACCTGGTTCACCGGCTCATAAAAACTACCCGGGAGCCGTTCAGTATACAAACGGCCGTTTTCCCTCACTACACGCTCGGTTACTACCCGGTAACCCCGGACACCCTTTTGCTTGACCACCTGTTCTCCCCGCTCCAGATTGGGGTCAGGCTCCCGTACAACCTTTGGCTCCAGAACCTCCGTTATCCGGGTGCGGATTTCCACCGGTACCTTGTAATCGGTATTTCCGTAAATTTTGAAAGTTAGCCGCCCGCCGTTAACGACGGAACGGATATAAACATAACTTTCAGTATTATTGCGGAAGCGAAAATCAATGTCCCCGTAAACCACCGTCGCATCCCGGCCCACGGGAACATAGGAGACGGGCAGGGAATGGTTGGTACGCTCCAGTACCTCCAGGTTCGCCAGCAGGACCGCATTGTACAGGGTGCTGCTTACCTGGCACACTCCTCCCCCAAGGCCATCCACCAGCCGGTTGTTGACAATCACCTTGGCGTTTTTATAGCCGGCTTCGGAACTCCTGGGTCCGACCACCCTGTTAAAGGAAACTTCCTGCCCCGGCGGGACGAGCAATCCATCAAGGGCCGCCGCAGCCACCCGGATATTATAAGCCCGCTCTGTATAGGAAGCATCAAAACGAGTGGTATAGGAAGAAAGAAGACCTTTAAGCCCCATAGCCTGGACCTCTTCCGTGGTGGTCCGGGGCTTCACGTGCACCATGTTAAGTTGAATTTCCGGTTTTTTACCGGCGGAAAGGGCAGAGAGCAAATCCCGGTAGGCCCGTTCTTCATCCACTTTCATCCCGTCGCGGCCGGGAATGATTTCAATGCGCTCATCGGGCAGAACCCGAAAGGCGGCGTCCCGGGGCGGGGTGGCGATTTCTCCGGCCAGGGCGTTGAGTTTTTGACTGAATTTCTGCCTGCTGAGAACCACCATCAGAGGAAGCTCGTAACCTTCCTTCTTGATTTTCCACTGCCTGTACCACTGCAACCACCATTGTGCATCCCGGCCGGCCTGCAGTGCCCCGGTTAACATGGCCTGCGTGTCCAGACGCAAACCAATTTCCGGTGGGGAAAAGGTCCAGCTACGGTCCCGGTAATGAAAAACAACCGGCGTGGTATTCAGCTTTTCCTCCAGGGAAGCCAGGGCCCGCCGGCACGCTTCCCTGTCCATACCAGACAGGTCTATACCGGCTGCCCGGACGCCGGGGACAACCCGCTCACGGCTGTAAACAGAGGTGGCACCGACGGCGCCGGCCGCCAGAAAAATACAGATAATAAAGCCGACGATGATAAGAAGATAAGTCCTCCTCATTTTCTCCCCCCTGTCTTAAGACGACATAAAGGGCAAAAAAGTTCCATCCACACGTTCATGATATTTAAAATATAAGCTACCTGTGAAGGGGGACAGTGTGTAACATGCCGGCGATAAGGGCAGGTTGAAAATAAAAAAGCTGGATGATCCAGGTGTCCCTGTCCCCAGCTCTTCTCTACCTGTGGTGAACTACCCTGTCCCAATCAGGAATCCTCACCGGCAACCATTTCCTCCCAGTAGTCTGCTACCTTTTCCCATTCCTCGTCATCTTCAATATCGACCAGGATTTCGTTCCCGTCCTCATCTGTTTCAAACTTGAGGATAATGGCCTCTCCTTCTTCCTCATCCTCCCCCTCATCGTCAGCGGCCGCTTGAAGGGGGAGTAAGATGGCGTATTTTGAACCATCCAGATGTACAATATCGATAACCTCAAAATCCTGCTCCTGGCCGTCTTCATCCACCAGCGTGATTACCTCTTCCAGTTCCAGTTCTTGATCGGCCATATCCCTCACCTCTTTTTAACAAGTTGTGCCTATTCTATATCAAGAGCAACCTTTTTGTCAAGAAACGAGCTACTAAAAGCTTCACTGGATCATATAGAGTTAATTTTCCCCATTTTGGAGCTTTTTATTCCGGGAATCCAAATAGTTCTGCAAAATAACCGCCGCTGCCATTTTGTCAATGATTTTCTTGCGCTTGGCCCGGCTGACATCGGCGGCCAGCAAAATCCTTTCCGCACTTGCTGTACTGAGACGCTCGTCCCAGGTTTCCACCGGCAGGCCCAGTTCGGCACCGATTTGGTGGGCAAAATCGAGCACCATTTGACCCTGCCTGCCGAGGGTACCGTTCATATTACGGGGCAAGCCCACCACTATTAGCTCCACCTGGTAATCCTGAACCAGTTTTTTTAATTCCGCCGTCACGTGGCCTTCTGGCCGGTCCCGGCGAATAACCCCTACGCCTTGAGCCGTCCACCCCAGGGGATCGCTCACCGCCACCCCAATAGTTTTCTCGCCTACGTCCAACCCCAGTATACGCAAAGGCAAAAGCTATTCCTCTCTTTCCTGTGACCATGGATAAGTCTTTAGATTAGATTACCTTTATACAGAAATCGGGGCAAACGGTTCCACAGTATCCACATAGGCGGCACTTTAAAGGATCAACCGCCGCCCGCCCGCCGGTCAGGAACAACGCCCCCGCCCCGCACCTTTCCACGCAGCGCCCGCAGCCGCTGCACCAATCCTCAATATGCAAACGGCGTTTTTGACGCCCTACCCTGGCCCAGAGCCCGGATGGAACCGGCATCCCGCTGAAAACTGCCACGTTGAAATCCACTTCCGCCACGGTCCGCATTCCCACGGCCACACTGGCCAACTGGGGAATGCCGAGGACAAAAGCAAGCGCTTCCTGCGCCCTGGGTATGAGATGCCCTCCCCCTAAAGCCTTCATGCCGTATATACCCTTGCCAAAGCTGGCGGCCTCGGCAATGGCTGCCAGCATATCCTCTCTGGTTCCTCCCTGAATGCCAATCCCGGCTATATTGATAATTGGATGGATGATATCAAATTCAGCTATGCGGGCCGCCGCCCGTACACCCTCCACACTGTGGGTGGAGACGCCGATGGCCCTTACCAGTCCTTCTTTCCTGGCCTTTAATAGATACTCCACCGCTTCCCAGTGCCCCCGGATGGTCAGGGCCGATTCCTGCTCGTGGAGGAGAAAAATATCGATATATTCCCTGTGAAGGGCCCTCAATGCTCCTTCCAGGCTCTGCCGCATCCCCTGCCAGGTATAAGCATAGGATTTGGAGGCAACTACTATTTCTCCCGCCCAGCCCCTGGTGGCTTCATAAATATAAGGGTAGGTCTGGTAATACTCGGCTGTATCAATAAAATTCACACCTGCTTCCAGCGCCCGGCGGATCACCGCTGCACCCTTATCCACCGGGAGGGCGGCCTGCAGTGGGCCAACTGTAAGGGCACCGAAACAAAGGCGGGATACTTTTATCCCCGTTCGACCCAGTATCCGGTACTCCAAAAGGTGTTTCCTTCTTTCTAAAAACCTCTAAATAGCTTCTGCATCCTTTAAATAGCTTCTCACCAGCTCTTCCAGCAGTTCGTCCCGTTCCAGCCGCCTGATTTTGCTGCGGGCATTGTTGTGGCTGGTAATATAGGCCGGGTCCCCGGACAATAAATAGCCTACAAGCTGGTTGATCGGATTGTATCCTTTTTCTTTCAGCGCGGCATACACCGAAAGCAGTATTTCCTTCGCCTGGTTTACTTCCTCCGCTTCAACTTTGAACATAACGGTATTTTCGGAAGTTTCCCTGCTCACGGCCAAAGCCCCCCCTTTTTAAAATATAACCCCGTCTGGGATCTATATTCGTTGGCCCAACCCTTTTTCCTCTATTGTCAAAAAACTACTGTCCTGAAAATAGCATTTGCCTGCCGTTTGCACGCGCTCGCTCCGTTCCCCAGCACTCAGACGAAAAAAAGCGGGTCAAAGCCCGCTTAGTTCTTTAATTGCCCTGCTGCCACGGTGTAGGCTTTTTGCAGCGCCTCCTGGAGACGGGAGGCATCCTTGCCTCCGGCCTGGGCCATATCCGGCCTTCCGCCGCCTCCACCGCCAAGCATGGAGGCCACTTCTTTAACCAGCTTGCCGGCATGTAATCCCCTGGGCAACAGATCTTTCGTCACTGCCGCCACCAGGTTGACCCTTTCCCCTACCGGGCTGGCCAGGAGGATTACCGCCGAACCAAGCCGCTCCCGCAGGAGGTCCACCATTGCCCGCAGGCTGTCCATGTCGGGAGCGCTGGTTTTAGCGGCCAGGAACTTGGCGCCGTCCAGGTCTTTTACCTGCTCCAGCAGCGTCTGCACTTCGTAACGGGCCAGCCGGGCACGCAACCCTTCGCTTTCCCGTTCCAGTTCTTTTACTTCCTTCACCAGGGACTCCACCCGGTGTACCACTTCTGCCGGGGTAGCCCTGACCAGGGACGCGATCTGGGCCAGCTGTTCCTCCCGGGCCCGAACATAACGCAGTGCCCCGGCACCGGTCACCGCCTCCACCCGGCGCAGCCCGGCACCCACACTGCCCTCGCTAATTAATTTAAAAAGCCCAATTTCAGCGGTGGATCTCACATGGGTACCGCCACAAAGTTCCAGGCTGAAGTCCCCCATCTTAACCACGCGGACCTGTTCCCCGTATTTCTCGCCAAAGAGGGCAACCGCCCCCATGGCCTGCGCCTCTTCCAGGGAGGTAATGAAGGTCTGGACCGGGAGATTTTCCAGCACCGCCTGGTTGACCATTTCCTCTATGCGGTGCAGTTCTTCCAGGGACACCGGAGCATAATGAGTAAAGTCAAAGCGCAGGCGGTCAGGTTCCACCAAAGAACCGGCCTGATTCACGTGGGAGCCAAGGACTTCTTTCAAGGCCTTATGGAGCAGGTGGGTCGCCGAGTGATTGCGGGCAGTGTCGCGGCGGCGCTTACCGTCAACCACTACCAGTACGCTGTCATTTTCCTTCAAAATCCCGTTCTGGACTTTGCCCCGGTGAACAATGAGTCCTTCAACAGGACGGGAAACCTCCATCACCTGAACCTCCAGTTCAGGGGCGCTGATCCGGGCGTGGTCTGATACCTGCCCGCCCGATTCAGCGTAACAGGGAGTTACATCCAGGATAAATTCCACTTCCTCACCGGCAACCACCTTGTCCACCGTACGCCCTTCTTTAAGCAAGGCCAGAACCTTACCCCGGGCTTCCAGGGTATCGTAGCCCACAAAACGGGTTTCCCCCAGCTTATCCCGCAGTACTTGATAAAAGGCGTCCTTCTCGGAAAGATATTCCGTTTCCTGGCGCGCGCGGCGGGCCCTTTCCCGCTGCTCCTCCATAGCCCGGGCAAAGGCCTCCTCATCCACGGTTAACCCTTCCTCGGCAGCCATTTCCCGGGTTAACTCCAGGGGAAAACCGTAGGTGTCATAAAGGCGGAAGGCATCCTCTCCCCGGATGACCGTGGAGCCGGCGGCCCTTGCCTCCTGAACCAGGCGGTTCAAAATTTCCGTACCCTGGGCCAGGGTTTCTCCGAAACGTTCCTCCTCACTACGGATTATTTTCAGCACGTGCCCTTGATTGGCCGGCAGTTCGGGATAGGCACCGGCCATCTGTTTGATCACCGCCCCGGCCACCTGGTAAAGGAAGGGTTCGTGCAGTCCCAGCACCCGTCCAAAACGCACCGCCCGGCGCAAAAGCCGCCGGAGCACATAACCCCGCCCCTCGTTGGAAGGCAGGGCCCCGTCGGAGATGGCAAAAGTGACCGCCCGGCAGTGATCGGCAATTACCTTCAGGGCCATGTCTGTTTTGCTGCCGGCACCGTATTTTACGCCCGCCAGGCCGGCAGTAAAGTCCATGATCTCCCGGAACAGGTCGGTATCGAAGTTGCTGGGCACTCCCTGCAGCACGGAAGCTACCCGCTCTAAACCCATACCGGTATCAATACCCTTGCTGGCCAGTGGCGTATAATTCCCGGCTTCATCCCGGAAAAACTGGATAAACACCAGATTCCAGATCTCCAGGTAACGGTCACAGTCGCAGCCCACCCCGCAGCCGGCGGAGCCGCACCCCCGCTCTTCTCCCAGGTCAACGTAGATCTCCGAACAGGGGCCGCAAGGACCAACCCCAATTTCCCAGAAGTTGGTGTCCTTGCCCATGCGCACAATGCGTTCGGCGGGGACACCCACCTCCCGGTGCCAGATGTCAAAGGCCTCATCATCATCCAGGTAAATGGAAATCCACAATTTTTCCTCCGGCAACCCCAAAACCCGGGTGGTGAACTCCCAGGCCCAGGGGATGGCCTTTTCTTTAAAATAATCTCCAAAGGAGAAATTGCCCAGCATCTCAAAGAAGGTATGATGCCGGGCCGTACGGCCAACCGACTCAATATCCGGCGTGCGCAGGCACTTCTGGCAGGTGGCTACCCTCCGCACCTCCGGTTTGGCAGCACCCGTGAAATAAGGCTTAAAGGGAACCATTCCCGCGGCCGTCCATAAAAGACTGGGATCGTTCGTGGGAATCAAGGAAGCGCTGGGCAGAATGCGGTGCCCCCTGGCTTCAAAAAATTTAAGAAATTTTTCCCTGATCTCCTTCCCGGTCACGATACTTTACCTCCCGCTTAAAAAGAAAAACCGCTCTTCGCCGGTGTAAGGAAAGCCCATCATATTTCGGAGTAATTATACAAAAAGTGCCTGTACGGTGTCAAGGGAGGGGCTTTGAACGTTCGTATTAAGATTCAGCAGGTAACTCTGTAGTCGCCTGCTGTTTTGCACACGCAAAGGACAGTCCGGCCTAAAGCCGGGCTTTTTATTTTTATTTTTATTTTTTTTGCTCACACGCATCCACCAGATATCAGGGGCGGTCTCTATAAAAAAAGTGAGGGGTTTCCTCACTTTAGCGGATAATATCGCTGACCCTGCTGGTCACTCCCCGGAGTATCCTTTGGGTCCTGGACCCGGGACGGCTGCTCCGCACAATGCGAAAAATACTCCTCTGCTCCGGTTTTCTTTGTGGGGGGGCCATGAGAATACCGATCACTGCTCCCAGTACACTGCCGGCAATGACACCGCGCCAGAAGCCCATACGCACCACCTTCACCCCCTGGCGAAAAATTAAAGCAGGAATTCGTTATGTGGATCAAAGGCCACCAGGCTGCCATCTTCAGCCAGTTCGTAAATCTGCACACCTTCTTTATTGATGCGGTATTCTACGCAACAATCCCAGCAGTAATACTGGTCCTGGCCCACTTTCCCGGTAGCTTTACCACCACAAACCGGGCAATTCAAATGGCATTCGCCTCCTGTATCATCCTTTACACCTGCATTATGCCCGGCCGGAACAAAAAAAATACGCCGTCACGGCTCGCCATTTGTCGCAACAAACCCTAAATACTGGAAACATCCTGGCCGTTATGTGGGCCAGAGCACCTCCGGGCAATAATCCCACCACCAACCACGTAGTCGCCCTGGTAGTAGACCACCGACTGGCCGGGGGTGATGGCCCGCTGTGGTTTGGCAAAACGAACCAGTACCCGGTCACCATCCAGGGGGCTGATCACCGCCGGTGCCGGGCGGGAATTGTAGCGGATCTGGGCAGATACCTCCATTGGTACGGTCAGCTTTTCAATTAAAATAAAATTATTGTCCTCCGCCACCAGCTCATCCCCCAGGACGGCATCCTCCGGCCCCAGCACAACAGCATTGCGCTCGGGCTCGATGTCCACTACATAGAGCCTTTGCCCCGCGGCGATGCCCAATCCCCGGCGCTGGCCGATGGTATAGAAGGGTATACCCCGGTGCCGGCCAATAACGTTACCCTGGAGATCGAGGAAAGGCCCCGGCTTAATTTCCGCCCCCGTCCGCTCTTTTAAAAAATTATGGTAATCATTATCGGGAATAAAGCAGATTTCCTGGCTTTCAGGCTTTTCCGCCACCGGCAGGTCCCTTTCCGCCGCCATGCGACGCACCTGTTCTTTGGTATAATCCCCTAAAGGCATCAACGTGTGCGCCAGTTGCTCCTGGGTCATGTTGTACAGGACATAGGTCTGGTCCTTGCGGGCATCGGCCGCCCGTTTCAAAACATAACGCCGCCGGTCCTCATCGTAAGTTATCCGGGCATAATGGCCGGTAGCCACATAACTGGCTCCCAGGGAGCGGGCCTTTTGCAGCAGGCTTTCAAACTTAATATAGCGGTTGCAGGCAATGCAGGGGTTGGGTGTCCGCCCCCGGAGGTACTCCGCACAAAAATAGTTTACCACCCTGTCTTCAAAAATTTCACGGAAATTAAGCACGTAATAGGGAATACCCAGCCGGTGGGCCACCCGGCGGGCGTCTTCAACGGCGGCCAGGGAACAACAGCCCACGTGTTCCCCGGCCACCTCTGTGACGCCGGGATCCCAGATTTGCATGGTCACCCCGATTACTTCATAGCCCCTTTCAACCAAAAGGGCGGCGGTGACCGAACTGTCCACGCCGCCGCTCATGGCCACGACAACCCTTGGCTTCATCTAATTCACCTGTTTATCTTCTTTTTTCTTTTTGCTGAGGTAATCCTGGATGGCCGCATGCAGGGCATCAGCGGCCAGGTTGGAACAGTGCATTTTCTGGGGAGGCAGCCCGTCCAGAGCCTCGGCCACCTGCTTGTTGCTCACCTGCATGGCCTCTTCCAGGGTCTTCCCCTTGACCAGTTCGGTTACCATGCTGCTGGTGGCAATGGCCGCCCCGCAACCAAAGGTTTTAAACTTAATATCCTCGATAATATTATCTTTTACTTTAATATAGATTTTCATGATATCCCCGCACACCGGGTTGCCCACCTGGCCCACGCCATCGGCATCGGGAATTTCTCCCACATTGCGGGGATTGGTAAAATGGTCCATTACCTTTTCTGAATACATCGCTTTGGCGACCCCCCTTAAGCACGGCAGGTATGGCTGATCCGGCAACCGTTGCACCGGTCGGAAAGGGCAAATTCTGTCTCCTGATCCAGGGGAGACATGGCCCGTAACCTTTCCACAATCGGCGGCATTACCTCCAGGAAGTAGTCGATATCTTCTTCCGTATTATCCCTGCCCAGGGTTATACGGATGGAACCGTGGGCCACCTCATGGGGGATGCCCATGGCCAGCAAAACGTGGGACGGCTCCAGGGAACCGGAAGTACAGGCGGAACCGCTGGAAGCGGCAATACCCTGCAGGTCCAGGCTTAAAAGCATGGACTCGCCTTCAATAAATTCAAAACAGAAACTGGCATGGTTGGGCAAACGTTTGGTGGGATGGCCCGTTAGACGCACGTGATCTATTTTTTCCGTCACCTCACGAATGAGCCTGTCCCGCAACCTGGTGAGGTAGGCCGCCTCCTGCTCCATATTGGCCATGGCCAGCTCCACCGCCTTGCCCAGGCCAATAATTCCGGGAGTGTTCTCCGTCCCCGCCCGGCGCAGCCGTTCCTGGGCGCCGCCATGGAAGAGGGTCTGTCTCCAGCGGGTACCTTTACGGATGTAAAGGGCGCCAATGCCCTTGGGGCCATAGATCTTGTGTCCGGAGATGGTCAGCAGGTCCACATTTAATTCATCGACATTGACGGGAATTTTACCAAAACTCTGTACCGCATCGGTATGGAACAAAATGCCCCTTTCCCTGGCCAGGCGACCAATTTCGGCAATGGGCATGATGGTACCCACTTCGTTGTTGGCGTGCATAATGGTAATTAAAATGGTCTTGTCGGTAATGGCGGCGGCCACGTCTTCCACGCTGACCATGCCGTACTGGTCTACCGGCAAAATGGTAACGGTAAATCCCTGCTTGCCCAGGGCTTTCACGGTATTGAGGACGGCATGATGTTCCACGGCTGAAGTAATAATGTGGTTGCCGCGGTTGCGGTTGGTATAGGCCACCCCGTGAATGGCCATGTTATCGGCTTCCGTACCGCCGCTGGTGAAAACAATTTCGGCGGGATTGGCACCAATGGCCGCGGCCACCTTTTCCCTGGCTTCTTCCACCGCCTTCCGGGCCTTCTGGCCAAAGTAGTGCAGGCTGGTGGGATTGCCGAAATTATCTTTTAAAAAGCGGCACATTTCCTCCACCACTTCCGGGTGCACGGGAGTGGTGGCACTGTGGTCGAAATAAACTCGACGGGTCATACAGCGTCTAGCCTCCTCTTTTTTGGTCAAAGCTCCCTGGTCTGGCGGATCTTTGCGGCGTCGCGGCACATATCAGCCAGGCTGATGGAATCCAGTACCCCGGCGATACTGTCCCGTACCCGGGCCCAAACAGTACGGCTAATGCAGTAGTCAGCCTGGTCGCATTCTTTCGGGTCCACTTCCTTGACGCATTCCACCGGCGCAATGGGTCCCTCCAGGGCCCGGATTATATCTCCCACCTTAATATTCTCCGGCTCCCGGGCCAGGATATACCCCCCCTGGGCTCCCCTGACACTTTTGACTAAACCGGCCTTGCGGAGCCTGGCAATCAGTTGTTCCAGGTAGTGCTCGGAGAGGCTTTGTCTTTCGGCCACACTCTTTAAAGGTATGGGTTCCGTCCCGTAATGTAGAGCCAGGTCGAACATGGCCTTGAGACCGTAATGGCCCCTGGTGGACAGGCGCAAATCGTCACCTCCCCCGGGTTATGAATCCATGTCCAAATCATACTAAATTACTCGGATTTCATGGGATGATTTTAACATATCTCATCAAGCGGTGTCAATGAAAACCGAGCAAAATACTAAGAATTACTCTTTCTCCTCCCCCTGCCCGGAAGGCTCGTAAAACACCGCACCGGTTAATTCCGGGGGAAGGTACTGCTGGGGCACATGGTGGCCGGGGTAGTCGTGGGGGTATTTGTAGCCCTTCCCGTGACCGAGGGCAGCGGCACCAGGATAACTGGCATCCCGCAGGTGAACGGGCACCGGGTGGGATCTCTCCTTTTCCACCACGGCCATGGCCCGGTCAATGGCCCGGATCACCGAATTGCTCTTGGGCGCCCTGGCGATATACAGGGCGGCCTCGGCCATAATAATGCGGGCCTCCGGCAGTCCCACCCGCTCCACGGCCTGGGCCGCGGCGGTGGCCACCAGGAGGGCCCGGGGATCGGCCAGGCCCACATCCTCGGCGGCATGGATCATCATCCGCCGGCAGATAAAGGCGGGATCTTCCCCGGCATAAATAAGGCGGGCCAGCCAGTAGACGGTGGCCTGGGGATCAGAACCCCGCATGCTTTTAATGAAGGCGGAGACCACATCGTAATGCTCATCTTCCCGGTCGTATTTGAGCACCAGGCGCCCTGAGGCCTGTTCTGCCACCGCCAGGTCAATGCGCCGTATCCCCTCCCCGTCGGGGGGAGTAGTCAGCACCGCCATTTCCAAAAAGTTCAGGGCTGCCCGGGCATCACCGTTGGCCGCCCGGACGAAATGCCGCAATGCTTCCGGCTCAATTTCAACCCGGTACTCCCCGAGGCCCCGTTCCTTATCGGCAAGCGCCCGCTGCAGGATGCGGTAAATGGCTTCATCGGAGAGGGGTTCCAGGCGGTAGAGCTGTGAACGGCTTAACAGGGGTCGGTTGACGGTAAACATGGGGTTTTCCGTGGTGGACCCGATCAAGGTAATCAAGCCGTTTTCCACCGAGGGGAGGAGGGCGTCCTGCTGGGCCTTGTTGAAGCGGTGAATTTCATCTATGAACAGGATTGTTTTTTGACCGTAATAGGCCCGCCGGTCCTTTGCCTCCTGGACCACCCGGCGGATATCGTTTACCCCGGCCATGACCGCGTTGAGACTGACGAAATGTGCCCGGGTCATGCGGGCGATAATACGGGCCAGGGTGGTTTTCCCCGTCCCCGGCGGGCCCCAAAGGATGATGGAACGCAACTGGTCGGCTTCGATGGCCCGGCGCAAGGGCGTGCCCCTGCCCACAACGGCAGCCTGCTCTTCAAATTCATCCAGGGTGGTGGGGCGCATCCGCTCGGCCAGGGGAGCCTCCCGCTCCAGCGTGTGCTCCAGGGACCGGGTAAACAGGTTGTCCATTCAAAACTCACCTCTAACTAGATTATACTAAAGAACCGCCGGCCATACCGCAGAATCCAAGCCCCGGTGAGGAACATTTACTTAAGACTTTTCGAGCGACAAAAAATTATGACACGGTATTTTGGTTACCACATTCTGGTGGATATGAATAAAAGGACCGGTCGTAATGGCCGGTCCTACGATATGTCGGCATCATTTATGTTACTTGGCATCGAAAAATACGACTTCGCCGGAACCAAGGTGGTACTTGGCACCTATAACAGTAAGTTTGCCGCTTTCTTTCAGATGCTTTACGATGGGGCTCTTTTCCAGGTCGGCTATTGCCGCCTTGATATTTTCATCAGTGGCCTTTTCATAAAGGTCGTTGCCGGTGGCCCCTGCGGCTTTTACTTTTTCAACTGACGGTTTAATTTTAGCAACGATCGAGCCAAGGCTTCCGGGGGCTTCCCCGCCGTCAGCGGTTGCCTTGACGGCTCCGCATTTCTCGTGGCCCATTACGACCACCAGGGGAGTGCCGAGGTGCTCAACGGCATACTCAACGCTGCCGATTGCAACCGGGTCGAGTACGTTGCCTGCGACACGGATGACAAACAGGTCACCCAGACCCTGATCGAATATTAACTCCGGCGAGACACGGGAGTCCGAACAGGTGACTACCACGGCGAAGGGTTTCTGACCTTTGACGGCCAGTTCTTCGCGTTTTGTGCTTCCCAGATCTTTGTTAGCTAACTTGCCCGACACAAATCTTTTGTTTCCTTCGATGAGCAGTTGCTTGGCTTCAGAAGCTGATGCCACCACCTCGGGCCTCTTATAGACCGAGGCCTGCTGCGAATCGTTGCTTGCTGCCTTTGACGCAGAGGTCTCAGCCGCTTTTTGTTGGGTGGCACAACCCGGCATTGCTACTATCGCAAGGATAAACAATGCCACCAGGGTAAGACATACTACTTTTCTCCTCAACAAACCTAACCCCCCTAAAAAATTTTTTATTCTTATTTGCTAAAAAATTTCTAATTCCTTCTAATATCAAAATAATTGCCAACATTTTTTAAATAGGTAATGCCCTAACGTCGAATACTGAATTATCTACTACCTCTGCCCCTGGCAAAATTAATTTGCCGGAAGACATTTTTTATGGCTCCTCGCTATTTCGAGTGGGTAGACTAGAATTATATGTTATCAGAAACAATATTTGGGTAATCCGTAGTCAAGACGACTCCCGATAATGTAAGCAATGAGAGTTCTGACGCAATAAAAGCAGGGGATATGTCACAGCACATGGTTTCAATGTGCTCCGGACCAGTCTACTTGATTAACAGATAAATGTATAATATAATATAATACCTCCCGGAGGGGTAAGTATAGGGCAGCGCTGGCGCGCTTATAAAGTGAGATTTTACTGGAGCAGCAAAAAATGATTAGTTTATTGATAGGATTGGCGGCAGGTTTCTTTGGAGGGCTTGTTGGCCTCGGCGGCGGAGTAATAATGATCCCCCTGATGGTGAGCATCCTGAAGATGGGCCAGCATAAGGCCCACGGCACAAGCCTTGTAGCACTCGTCTTCACCGGAATTTCGGGGGCTGTTACCTATGCTTTAAATGGTTCGGTGGATATACTGGCCTCCGTCCTGCTGGCTTCCACTGCCATATTTACCGCCAGGGCAGGAGCGCACTTTGCCAATGCTCTTCCCGAATGGAAGCTCAAAAGGTCTTTCGGCGGGTTTTTAATCCTAGTCTCCCTGCTGTTGCTTTTAAAACCTTACCTGCCCCACGTATGCCGGCATATCACAGGTTGGTTAGAAACTCTTATCCTCTTATTAACAGGTATTTTTACCGGCTTCCTCTCCGGGATGATGGGGGTCGGCGGGGGTACGATAATGGTGCCTTCCATGGTGCTGCTCACCGGCTTCACCCAGTATACCGCGCAGGGCTGTTCCCTCCTCGCCATGGTTCCCGTGGGAACAGCCGGTGCTTATACCCACTGGCGTTTGGGAAATGTCAGCGCAAGTATCCTGCCGGGATTGGTACCGGGCATCCTGATTGGTACATATCTGGGCGGCTCCCTGGCCCATATCCTGTCTGAAGGAGCTTTGCGTATTATATTCTCCGCCGTGCTGATCTGGACGGGTGTAAGATATTTAAGAACACCAAAACCTCAGGCTGGTGAGGTTAATTACAGTTGAACAAGGGGAAAGGAGCGGCTAAGCTCGCTCCTTTTTATTTATAACTGTTAAAGGATATTGCTTTACAGGAGAATGGATACCATGTTGAATAACGGTGATGCTCCCCGCCCGCGGCGGGGGATGATGGGCATCATACTGGCTTTCGTTCCCTGGATTCTGTACTGGAGCTTCCCGGCTCCCTGGGGTTTGACGGGCGGGCTGGCGGGTTCGGCCCTTCTTTTAGCCCGGCAAGTGGGCCGGGGAAAGCCGAAGTTAATGGATGGGGTAACCCTGGCTTTTTTCGTGGCGGCCGGGATCATGAGCTACGGCCTGCACTCCCCCTGGTTTGCCCGCTGGGAGGGAGTACTGGTTTTTGCCGTCCTGGCAGCCATGGCCCTGGTTTCCCTGGCCGTCCGCTCCCCTTTTACCCTCCAGTACGCCCGGGAGGACTGGCCCCAGGAATTCTGGCAAGAACCCCTGTTTGTCCGCACCAACGTACATATCACCCTGGCCTGGGCCCTGGCCTTTTTATACGGCGCCGGGGCGGCCGCTTTTAATACCCTTAACCCCCGGGTATCTATGCTCCCCTGTTGACCCACGCCGGTACGGCTCTGGCCCTGGCGTTTACCATCATCTGGCATGAATATTACTACCCGCGCCGCACCATTGGCCGCATGCTCCGGGAAAAGGAATGCCGCCGCCCCAGGTGGCCAAATCCCGACCTGGCCTCCTGGCAGCATATCAGGCAAATCAAGGCGGGTGAGAATGACCCCCCCGGGCCCGGCCGGGATTCACCCATACCCCTGTCCCTTGTATATAAGGTCCACCCGGAGGACCGTTTTGATGTCATTGTCATTGGCGCAGGCATTGGCGGCCTTACCGCAGCCGCCCGGTGAAGTACGTTTGAATTCACCGGTTGCCAGGATCCTCCTGGCGGAAGGCCGGGCGGCTGGGGTCCGTCTTGAAGACGGGAGCGAATTGCTGGCCCCCGTGGTGATCAGCAACGCCGATCCCCAGCAGACCTTCCTCCGGCCGGTGGGCACCGGGCACCTGCCCGCGGATTATGTGGCCCGGGTGAAGAGCTTACGGCCTTCCCCTTCGGCCTTTGTCCTCTATATGGCTCTGGAGCGGCCATCTGGTTTGCCGGAACGGGTTTTTGTCTTACGGGATCGCCCGCTTCCCCGGGACACCTTTGGCATCGGCAGCTTTCTTCTGGTCAGCAATGCTTCCCTGGACCCCGGAATGGTACCGCCCAACTGCGGGGACCTGACCATGATCACCCTGACCCGGCTGACGGCGGAACATCTGAACTGCATGGCCCGCTCCGACTACCTGGCCTTCAAGGAACAGTTGGCCCGCACCATGCTGGATTACGTGGAAGAGGTGGCCCCCAGGATTCGCAGGTACATCGTGCACGTGGAGGCGGCCACCCCGCGCACCTTTTACCGCTACACATGGAACAGCCAGGGGTGTATCTACGGCCTGGAGCCCGAAGCCGGTCCGAAAGGACCGGTATGGCTGGACCGCAAAACACCCATCCCCGGCCTCTGGCTGGTGGGCGCCTCGGTGGAGCCGGGGCCGGGCATTGAAGGAGTGGTCATTTCCGGCACCTACTGCGCCGATGAGATCTACACCGGGTGTTAATGTAAACGTGAAAATGAAGCTACATTTAGCAACCTGCTTGCTGGAACAACAGGGGCATTACTATAGTAAAACGGCTCCCCTGGCCGGGCCGGCTTTCCACTGAAATGCGCCCCCCGTGAGCTTCCACGATCTCTTTGGCCAGGGGAAGACCCAGTCCGAAGCCCCTGACCTGGCCGCGCGACGGGTCTGCCCGGTAAAAACGGTCGAATATTCTGGGTAAATCTCTCTCGTCAATACCCGGCCCGGTATCAGTAACAGAGATAGCGGCTTCATTTTGAGCCCTATTGATGGTCACAGTTAGCGTTACTTCGCCACCGGGCCGGTTATACTTGATGGCATTGTCCACCAGTGCCCACAGGGCGCGGCGAAGGTAATCTTCGTCGGCAGCCACCACCGCCCGCTCCACGGGACCCAGCTTCACCGTTACATCGTGAGACAACGTCCTGGCCTCCTGTACCGTTTCTTCAGCCAGTTCGTCCAGGGCTACCGGTGCAGGATCAAGAGATGGCCCGGCCTGCATGCGGGCCAGAAGCAACAGGTCATTGACCAGCCTCTCCATAACCCCTACCGCTTTAGCCATGGCCTGGACGGATTCCTCCACCACCGCCGGGTCATCCTTTCCCCACCGGTTCAGCAAATCAGTATAACTCTTAACCACCGTCAGGGGCGTACGCAGATCATGGGAGGCTGCAGCCACAAACTCCTGCTGACTGCGAAACCCCTGCTCCAGCCTGTCCAGCATTTGATTAAAGGTTTCCGCCAGGGTATACAGCTCATCCCTTGGACCGCACAACTTGATTCGGCGGCTGAGGTCAGTTGTGCTGATCTGCCTGGCTGTTCTGATCAGACCATGCACCGGTCTTAAAGCTGCCCGCGTAATTACCCACCCCCCGGCTACGGCCAGCCCCAGCCCCCCCAGGGCCAGCAATCCGAGAACCCCGGCCAGTATCTCCAGAAACATTTTCTCCCTACCCAGCGGACGGGCCACCTGAACCAGTGCACCACCCGTTAGATGTGCTCCGGCCAGGATTACTTCTTGTCCGTTCAACTCGGTCAGGACGGGTGGACCGGCATAACCCGGAGCCAGAACAACATCCCTCAAAGCCCTTGAACTGTTCAATACCCGCCCGTCCGGAGTAGTGATTTGCACCCAGAGTATACCGTTATCGGCTGAAGCCGTTAATTCCGGGTCATCCAGGTCCACATGATTATAATTGCCGTTTTCATCATTAATACCGTTTTCCTGTTCGGGATTGGTCATATTCTGGATTCTTACCACGGCCGCCTGCACTTCCCGAATCGCTTCTGTGAAGAGCAGGTAACGCATCACCCAGAACACAGCCATGCCGCAGATAATTAAGATAGCCATTAAAATTCCGGCGTACCAGAAAGTGAGCCGCCAGGTAATGGAACGCACTTATTTTTCCTCCCGCAGCGTGTAACCCACCCCGCGCACGGTGTGCAACAACCGGGTGGGAAAAGGTTCATCTATTTTAGCCCGCAGATAACGTATGTAAACGTCCACAACATTGGTATTTCCGCAATAATCAAATCCCCAGACCCGGTTTAAAATGGTCTCCCGGCTCAAAACGAGCCCGGCATTCTCGGCCAGGTAGGCCAGCAGGTCAAATTCCCGCCTGGTCAGGGGAATGATCTGGCCGCTCCTGGTTACCTGTCGCGTACCCCGGCGAATGACCAGGTCGCCTATGACCAGTTTGTCCCCCTCCTGCCGTGCTGTACCCGCACGGCGCAGCTTTGCCCGGATCCTGGCCAGCAGTTCCTCCACCGCGAAGGGCTTGGTAATGTAATCATCTGCTCCTGTATCCAGACCCTTCACTTTGTCCAGCGTGGCATCCCGGGCCGTAAGCATGATGATGGGTACGTCCGCCTGTTCCCGAATCCGGCGGCAAACCTCAAAACCGTCCAATCCCGGCAACATCAGGTCCAGAAGGACCAGGTCCCATCCTGCCTCACCGATCCTGCCCAGTGCCTCATAGCCGTTTTGGGCCGTTTCCACCTGGTAACCCTCGTGGTTCAGTTCCAGTTGAAGAAAACGGGCCAGACTGGCCTCATCTTCCACCACCAGGATGCGCGGCTTAACCTTCTCATCCATGGCATAATCACCCCGATTATTCTACCAGTAATAGATTAAAGAATCCTTAGAACCTATTCTAATCCATTTTTAAGATAAGTTTAATGGATTTCCAATGTAAAGGGGTTAAATTGTTTACAGACCGGAAAATGATTCTGGCAATAAAAAGAAAGGAGGGAATAGGTCATGGCCGGCGCACCAGGAGGATAAAAAGGACCTCAACAAGAGGAACTGGAAGCAAAACAATAACAGAAGGGCCATAACTATTAATTATTTTCAGGGGGAATTCCAGATGAATAAGAAATTAATGGCTTACCTGGCTTCCGGCATCCTGCTCCTGGGAGCAGCCGCCGGCCTGGGCACCTATCAGGCCCGGACGGCGCAGGCGGCAACTACGGCGGTTCAAGCCACCGCACCGGCGGCCGCCGCAACTCAAATAGACACCCGGCAACAGCAGCAGCAACGGGATTTGCAAAATCCATCCTATACCGCCTCCATCCGCACGGCAAATCCACAGAACGCCGGCGAAAAAAAGGGCCAGGACAACGAAGCGGCGGAAAGCAGTTCCCTGCAGTCGCTGGCAAAAATTACCCCTGCACAGGCCAGGGCCAGCGCTTTACAGGCGGTACCCGGCAAAGTAATCAAGGTGTCCCTGGACAATGAAAACGGCAATGTGGTATACAGCGTGGAAGTACAAACGTCACCATTATAGGGTCTGCCGGCTCAATATTCCTGATGGCCCTGGGGATAATCATCACCCTTCTTATCCTGCGGCGGCCACTGTGGGAGCCGTTATTCCTTACTGCTGCCACAACCGGAAGCTGGTTTATGGAGGAGCTTTTAAAATGGGGCTTCCACCGTCCCCGGCCAGCCGTGGACCAATTGGTGCACGCATCAGGCTACAGTTTCCCCAGTGGCCATTCTACGGTAGGCATGGCCTTTTTCGGAGCCGTTGCCTTTTTACTCTGGACCCACGTGCACCAGGCCCGCCTGCGCCTCTTAACAACGGGTATATTCGCCCTACTCATCCTCTGCATCGGCATCAGCCGGATCTACCTGGGCGTGCATTACCCCAGCGATGTGCTGGCTGGTTTTGCAGTCGGTGGAACCTGGTTAACGCTGTGTACAATGGCTCTGGGGATTGCTGCCGGCAATATAAAAAGGCCGCCGGATCGAGAAGGAGGAGGCGGCTAGCCCCCGTCCCCTAACACACCACCGGACACGCGGGTCCGCATCCAGCGGTTTTACCAGGCTTGACGAAGACCTTGATAGCGTCCGGTTAAGATCACTAAGCCCTGGGATTACCAGCAGGCGATGCCCAGGGCTTTGTTCCTGGGCCCATGGGCCATGCGCCACGGCCCCTTTGCTGATGCTGGCAAAGTTCTTGAAAACGCCGGGCGTACCGGCCAGGGCTCCCATCCATCCGCTTAAACAGGCGTTTAAGCGCTCTACGCGTTCGGCCATGCTTACGGGCGCACGCAAACAAAACGCCGGCATCCAAGCCGGCGCCAACCAGTCAGTTGAACGGCCATGTTTAGCTGGCCTTCTTGATCAGAGTTAAAAAGTCTCCGCCCAGTTTGGTCACACTGCAGATTTTACTCTTGCCTTCGGTGGAGACATCAACCAGGCCCAGGGCATAGAGCTGCATGACCACGTGGTCTAAAACGGCCCTTTTTACTTTCGCCGTCAGGGAAAGTTCCTCCTTGTTCATGCTGCCCTGTTCCATCAGGGCAAGAAGGACCCTTTCCGCTTCAGTAGGCAGGCGTTCACTCACTTTCTGAAAGTACTCCACCAGACTGATTCCCGTCACAGATTTCACCTCCCTTTGAAATCGCCGACCTTTCTAATAGTATGGTCATTTCTTTAACGAGATAATACGGGTTTATAGAAAAAAATCTTTAAGAAAAATAAAAACCTGTGAACGAGAAAAATATTAAGGCACGTTCGTTGCAGAACGTGCCTTAATTCTTTCCAGCGCGGAATTACGAGATTTTATAAGTGCTTGTCAAGCAGGGCCTTGATCTCCTTTTTAGTTTTGAAACCAATGGAACGCTCTATTTCCTGTCCATTCTTAAAGACGATCAGAGTAGGGATGCTGATAACTTTATAGTCTGCCGGTGTTTTCTGGTTTTCATCTACGTTCAGCTTGGCCACCTGCACCTTGCCTGCATATTCCGCAGCTATTTCCTCCACCACCGGGGCAATCATCTTACACGGGCCGCACCACTCAGCCCAGAAGTCCACCAGTACGGGAACCTGGGCCGCTGCCACAAACTCTCTGAAAGTAGCGTCTGTTAAGGTATGAATATTCTCGCTGGCCACACCTTTCTCCCCTTTCCCAGATAAACTGTAATTCCCCTCACTCTCCCACAGGGACAACTGACTACCTTCTAAATTATAATACCCGCCAAAAGTCCCTGTCAATTCGTTACACAGTATAACCATTACAGGCCAACAGACCGCGTACGACCAGCCCGGCCAGGATAAACCCGGCTACCGGCGGCACAAAGGAAATGCTCCCCGGCACCGCAGGGCTTTTGCCCCCGGACCCGCACCGCCTGGGAGGCTCCGTAGAAAAAACCACGGTTACCCCGGAAGTAATGCCCAACTGGCGCAAGCGGCGCCGGACTACCCGGGCCAGGGGACAAACGGCGGTCTGGGAAATATCCGCCACCTTAAAGGCAGCAGGGTCAAGCTTATTGCCCGTCCCCATACTGGAAACCACCGGAATGTTCGCGAGAACACAACTGGCAATGAGATCAACCTTGGCGGGAACATCGTCAATGGCATCGACCACATAATCGGGTGCAGGGTTGAAAAACTGCTCTGCCAGTCCGGGCAAATAACGTTCCACTCTCGCTTCGACCTGGATGTACGGGTTAATGAGCTTCGCCCGTTCCGCCATTAACAGGACCTTGGGTTCTCCCACGGTAGAAGTCAGGGCGTGAAGCTGGCGGTTTATGTTGCTGGGGCAAACCCGGTCAAAGTCCACCAGCACCAGATTCCCCACCCCGGCCCGGGCCAGGGCCTCGGCAGCGTGGGAACCCACCCCGCCCAGGCCGAAAACGGCCACCCGGCTCCCGGCGAGTATTTGCAGACCTCTTTCCCCGATTAGCAGCCCCGTGCGTGAAAAACGCCCTTTCACCGCACACCTCCGGAACACGAGAAAAGGTTTCCGGCATCAGGGCCGGAAACCTTCTTGCAGGTAACGTTACAAAAACCCCACTAATGCCGTGAACCCTCAAGTTTCTTGAACCCGGTCTCACAAGGTGGGTGCCCTCCTGGCTGCTTTTTGTGTCCTCTCTCGTGTGAGGCATACAAGCCACAGCCAGAGGCCGGGCTCCCTTTGTATAGGTGTTGGCTCAAAACTTCAAGGAGTCCACGTACATAGCAGGGTAATTTGCCTTTGCAGCTATTATGTTAACACAAACCGCGGCCTTTGGCAAGTGCCTTGTGGCTTTCGTTACTTTACTTTTACTTCCGGCGGCAGGTGAACCCGGATGTGCAGCTCCTTCAACTGCTCCGGGGAAACCTCCCCGGGCGCATGAGTCATCAGGTCGGTGGCGCTTTGGGTTTTGGGGAAGGCAATCACGTCCCGGATAGTTTTCTTTCCGGCCATAAGCATAACCAGCCGGTCAAAACCAAAGGCAATGCCACCGTGGGGAGGCGTACCGTATTCAAAGGCTTCCAGCATAAACCCGAATTTTTCCCGGGCCTCTTCGGGGCTCAGCCCGATCGCGGCAAACATTTGCTCCTGCACGTCCCGGCGGTGAATGCGGATGCTGCCCCCACCCACCTCCATACCATTTAGAACCAGATCATAGGCCCGGGCACGCACCCGCCCCGGCTCCGTCTTTAAGAGAGGAATATCCTCTTCCCGGGGGGAAGTGAAGGGGTGATGAACGGCGACGAAACGTTTTTCCTCCTCGTCATATTCCAGGAGGGGAAAATCCACCACCCAGAGGAAGTTAAAGGTATCCCCGGGGATCAGGTCCAGGCGCCGGGCCAGTTGCAGGCGTAACGCCCCCAGGGAAGCGGCCACCACCGCCGGCTGATCCGCCACGAAAAGCAGCAGGTCCCCCGGCTCGGCTTCCAAACGTTTTAAGATGGCCTCGATTTCCTCACCGGTAAAAAACTTGGCGACAGGCGACTTTACCCCCTCTGGGGTAACGAAAAAGTAGGCCAGGCCCCGGGCACGGTAATTGGCCACAAAGGCGGTTAAATCGTCAATGTCCTTGCGGCTGAAGAAATGGGCGCAACCTTTGGCGTTAATCCCCTTCACCTGCCCGCCGGCCGCTACCGCCGAAGCAAAAACCTTGAAGCCGCACCCGGCCACGATGTCTGTCACGTCCCTCAATTCCATCCCGAAGCGTGTGTCGGGCTTGTCGGTGCCAAAACGATCCATGGCTTCCTGATAGGACAGGCGGGGAAATGGCCGGGGCACCTCCACCCCGATGGTTTCCCGGAACAGGTAAGCCATCATTTCCTCCATCAGTTCCAGGACATCGTCCACATCCACAAAGGACATCTCAATGTCGATCTGGGTAAACTCGGGCTGGCGGTCGGCCCGCAAATCCTCGTCCCGGAAACAGCGGGTGATCTGGAAATACCGCTCCATGCCGGCCACCATCAGGATCTGCTTGAAAAGCTGGGGGGACTGGGGAAGGGCATAAAAGCGTCCCGGGTTTAAACGGCTGGGTACCAGGAAATCTCGAGCACCCTCGGGAGTGCTCCGGGTAAGCACGGGAGTTTCAATCTCCAGAAAACCATGCCTATCCAGAAAATCCCGCACCACCTTGGCCGCCCGGTGCCTTAAAATGAGAGCCCGCTGCATTTCCGGACGCCTCAGATCCAGGTAACGGTAACGCAGGCGCACGTTTTCATCCACATCCACCCCGTCCTCAATGTAAAAGGGCGGGGTTTTAGCCTGGTTTAAAATGCGCATGTCCCGGGCCACTACCTCAATTTCACCGGTGGCCAGGTTTGGGTTTTCCGTGCCGGCAGGGCGGGCCTCCACCTGCCCGACCACGGCCAGGACGTACTCATTGCGCACGGCCTCGGCTTTTGCAAAAGCCCGGCCGGCCCGGTCCGGGCTGAAGACCACCTGCACCAGGCCGGAACGGTCCCGCAGGTCAATAAAGATCAGGCCCCCGTGATCCCGGCGGCGCTGCACCCAGCCCATCAACACCACTGTCTGGCCGGCGTGCTCACGACGCAGCAGGCCACAGTGATGGGTGCGTTTCAAACCTTGCATCGTCTCGATCATGCCACCATACTCCCCTTTAGCTATACTGTAACTTGACTTCAGAACAACGTTGTTTGATCTCTTCCACCAGGCGGTCCAGGGGCACCTCTTCCTGGTTGCCCGTAGCCATATCCCGCAGGGCGACCACTCCGCGCTTCAGCTCCTCGCTCCCCAGGATGGCCACCAGACCGACCTCCATTTTGCCGGCATATTTCATCTGGGCTTTTAAGCTCCGCCCCAGGTAATCCCTGTCGGCAGCCAGCCCTTCCCGCCGCAGTTTCTGAACCAGCACCAGAGCCCGGTCCTGAGCCGCCGCGTCGGCCGTAGCCAGGAAAACGTCGAGTTTCGGGAGCCGGGGAAAGGCGACGCCCTGCTGCTCCATGGTGAGAAGGATGCGCTCCAGGCCCAGGGCAAAGCCAATCCCGGGGATGTCGGAGCCGCCGCAGTCTTTCACAAGACCGTTATAGCGTCCCCCGCCGCCAATGGAGTTCTGGGCCCCAATGCCCCGGGCGATAATCTCAAAAGCCGTATGGGTATAATAGTCCAGCCCACGCACCAGGCTGCGGTCCACCGTGTAGGCAACCCCCAGATTGTCCAGGTGCTTTAATACTGCCTGAAAATGATCGCCGCACCCCGGGCAGAGATAGTCCAGGGAAGTGGGAGCTCCCCGGCCTGCCTCACGGCAGCTTTCCTCCTTGCAGTCAAGGATGCGCAGGGGATTGCGCTCCAGCCGGTCCCGGCAATTGGGACACAGCCTGTCCAGCCGGGCCCGGAAAAAATCCTGCAGTTTTTCCCGCAGCACCGGCCGGCAGCGGGGGCAACCTACACTGTTGATATGCAGTTCCAGTTCCCTTAAACCCAACCGGGAATAAAGGTCCATGGCCATGGCCACCACCTCGGCATCCAGCGCCGGGTCGTGGGAGCCCAAAACCTCCACCCCGAACTGGTGGAACTGTCGGTAACGCCCGGCCTGGGGGCGGTCATAGCGAAACATGGGACCGATGTAGTAGAGCTTTACCGGCTGGGGGCCGGCATAAAGTTTGTTTTCCAGGTAGGCCCGCACAACCGCGGCGGTGCCTTCGGGCCTTAAAGTGATGCTGCGTCCCCCCCGGTCCCGGAAGGTGTACATTTCCTTCTGAACAATATCGGTAGTCTCACCCACACCCCGCTCAAAAAGCTCCGTATGCTCAAAAATGGGCGTGCGGATCTCCGAATACCCGTACTCCCGGCAAAGTTGGCGGATCACCTGCTCCAAATACTGCCACTTTTCAACCTCACCGGGTAATATATCGCTGGTCCCCCGGGGTCGGGTGGTCAACATGGCTTCCCCTCCCAATCTTCTATGTTTTGCTTAAAACCAAAAACAGAATAAACTCCCGCCCAGCCGGGACGGGAGCATTTCCCGTAACTTCCTGCCCTTCATTGTATGCAAAAGGAAAAGTTTTGTCAACCGCGCCGGAAAGGCCTTTTATGCAAAACGACCCTGGTGCGGCCGGTCCTGCCCCTGGAAGATGGACCAGGACGACCCACCTTGCCCTTTTTAGCCTGCTACCCGGTTTCTGAAAACACCGTGGGAATACTACTCCAGACGCTCAATTAAGTCGTTCATCGCATGAGTATAGTGATCCACAACTTCATGGGATAAAATCTTAGTACCACCGCGCTGCTGGCGTAGTTCCGGATGTTCGGGCAACACGCCCGCCAGGGGCAGCCTTAAATCGGCAGCCGCTTCCCCGGGAGATTCGTCCACCACGGAAGGCATGCGGTTATACACAAGCTGAAAATGATCTGTCTTCACGCCGGCTTCCCGCAGGCGCTCCAGAACTTCAGCCACATGCTGAATATGATAGTGATAGCCGTCTTCCACCAGAAGAATTACATCCACCATGGACAAAATACGCAAAATGTACTCCCGGACGCCCGAACGGGTATCAAAAATAACCACTTCATAGGGCAGGCTTCTCAGGTGGGTGACCACTACTTCCACCATTCCCGCCGCCTGTCCAGGAAAATCCACGGGGCTGGTGGCCAGAACGTCCAGCCCGGTATAGTGGCGCTGGATATAAGAAGTTATCTCCTCCGGAGAAAAACGCAGTTCAAAATAGGGAAGGCCGCTGTTTATTCGCCTGTCAATTTCCTGGAGCCACTGGCCCAGGTTTGGCTCGGGTGACAGTCCCAGAGCCCGGGTCACCTGACCGTCCCCCAGAACCATATCCACCAGCAGGGTTCTCTTCCCCCGCAGGTGAAAAGCCCCGGCCAGCTCCCGGGCCACCACGGTTTTGCCACTTCCTTCTCTAGCGCCGTATACGGCAATCATTTTTTGCGCCAACGACCGCACCCCCGAAAAAATCACTTGAAAGCTATTCTTCTCCTCCTATAATTAAAAATCCTGCCCGAAATAGTAATTTTTAAGGATTATTAAACAGAAATGCATGGTATAATTGAGGATAAGGAGTGAAGGCCATGATTACCAGGGAACTGGTGGACAGGATTAATTTTCTGGCCCGCAAGCAACGCACCGAGGGGCTGAACGAAGCGGAAAAGGAAGAGCAAAGGCAGTTGCGGGAACGCTATCTGGCCGGTATCCGGGCACAGGTGATTCAATCCCTGGAGGCCGCAGGTTTTAAACCCCGCACAGCCAGCCACCGCCCTTTAACGGGAGAGGTCCGCTGGATCTCCCGAAAAGGCGGCCGGCGCTGCAGCTGTGGCGCCGGCCACCCGAAACATCACGACCATTAGCCCTTTCACGGCCCGAAAGGGTTGGTTTGCTTCTGCCTTACCCGTCATTCAAACCTAAAACCCACTCCCGCAGCACCCGGCGGTCCACCCGCCCGTCCCTGGTCAGGGGGATGGATTCCTTAACTTCAAACTCCCGGGGGGCGGCGTGGGCTGCCAGGCCCGTCTTGACAAACTCACGCAGTTCCGCAGCCAGCTCAGTGGACCAGGTATAACCGGGATTGAGGACAATAAAGGCCTTGACTATTTCCCCCCGCAATTTGTCGGGCTTTCCGGCTACCCCGGCCCGGGCCACTGCCGGGTGTTCCTCCAGTTTGCTTTCCACCTCCGCGGGGCCTACCCGCTCACCGGAGGTATTAATTACACCGTCCAGGCGCCCCTGGAAATAGAAGTAGCCATCTTCATCTCTGTATGCGGCGTCACCGGAAATAAACCAGGGTTTGCGACGGAAATATTCCCCGTAACGCGCCTGGTCGTTCCACACCGCCCGGAACTGGGCCGGCCATCCGGCACGAATGGCCAGGTTGCCGATCTTGCCCGGGGGTAATTCCCGGCCTTCATCATCCACTACGGCCGCTTCGACTCCCGGGAAGGGAAGGCCAATGGAACCCAGCTTGATGGGCATGCAGCGGTAATTGCAAATCATGTTCATGCCCGTTTCGCTCATCCACCAGGTATCGTAGATGGGCTGCCCCAGTTTTTCCAGGCTCCACTCCATGACTTCTTCGGTGAGGGGTTCACCAACACTCAGGATGTGACGCAGGCGGCTTAAATCGTACCGGGACAAAAGCTCATCGCCGCCGGACATGATCATGCGGAAAGCCGTGGGGGCGCTGTACCACACCGATACCCGGTATTTGGCCAGGGTAGCGCACCAGTCTTCGGCATTAAACCGGCCCCCCCGCACCACCACCGGAATCCCCAGCAGCCAGGGAGCCAGAAAACCGTAGGCAATGCCGGTGACCCAGCCCGGGTCGGCGGTGCACCAGTAAACGTCGCCGGCCCGCAGGTCGTGCACCCAGCGGGCGGTGATCAACAGGCCGACCATGATGTTGTGCACGTGTACCAGTCCCCGGGCCTTGCCGTCGGCGCCGGAAGCATACAGGATAAATAAAGGATGCTCCCGGCCCACCCACTCCATGGGGGGCGTTTCCGTGACCAGGGACATCTCCTTGTGCCAGTCCACCGTACCGGCCGGGACGTTTTCCCCCACCACAAAAACGTGCTTTAAAGCCGGCAATTGTGCCAGGGGCAGGCGGGGATAAAGTTCGGGTGTAGTTACCACGGCCACCGCCTCGCAGTCCCCCAGGCGGTCCTTCAGGGCTTCAGCCATAAATGCCTCAAAGAGGGGCACAACCACCACGCCCAGCCGGGCGGCCCCCAAAAAGCTGATATAGAGCTCCGGACTGCGGGGCATAAAAATACCCAGCCGGTCACCCTTTTGCAGGCCGTATTTTTTTAACACCGCGGCAAACCGGGCCGCCTCCCTCTGCAAGCGGCTGAAAGTATACTCTTCCCGTCTTTCTCCCGATTCGAAATAAAGGGCAACCTGGTGCTCCAACCCCTTTTCTTCTACCTGCCGGTCCACGGCCTCATAAACAATATTCACCCGTTTTGTAGTAAACCAGCTAAACTCCGGCTCCACACTGGCAAAGTCAAACTCTTCCCGCGCCCGCACGTAATCTTTCAAATTGTGTTCACCCGGCCGGGCGGGAATGATTTTCCCTTTCATGAAAAGCCTCCTCTCCCATCATTTTTTGGACATTAGCGCATTTACCCTTGTATATTTCGCCCTGCTGTCTGAATTTTCCTGCATGATGCAATATTTAATCAAAGGGTTCTATATTAAAGCAATCAAAAAGATAAAGGCCGGAACATTTCCGGCCATTGGTTACCACCGCCCGTTCAGGAAGGGATTGTACCTGGCTTCTTCACCAATAGTGGAAGCCGGCCCGTGGCCGGGGAGCACTTTGGTTTCCGGCGGGTAGCACAGGAGTTTTTCTTTAATCGATTTGATCAACTGCTGGTGGCTGCCCCCCGGAAAGTCGGAGCGGCCCACTGAACCGGCAAAAAGGGTGTCCCCGGTAATGAGACTGTCTACCACCTCCAGGCATATGCCGCCGGGAGTGTGGCCAGGGGTATGTATAACCCGCAGGGTTTGCCTCCCCACGGTAATCATATCTCCGTCCTCCAGAAAACGATCTGCCGGGGGGTAACTGATGGATAAACCCATGTAGAGGGAAAGGTTGCTGCCAGCGCTGGTAAGCATGTGGGCATCATCCCGGTGGATGAGCACCTCGGCCCCCGTAGTCTCTTTAACCTGTCCCAGGGCACCGATGTGATCTACGTGGCCGTGGGTTAAAATGATATAGCGGCATTTCAAGCCCAATTGTTCCAGGCGGCGTAAAATGCGACCCCCCTCGGCCCCGGGATCCACCACGGCAGCTTCTTTGGTTTCCGGGCAACCGATGATGTAACAGTTGGCTTCCATAGATCCTACGGGAAATCCCTCTAAAATCAACAAGCATACCTCCTTGTTTTCTTGACTTACGTCGCTCCACTAGAATTCCTTCTTACTGTCCAGGAGCATGGTCACAGGGCCGTCGTTGATGATCTCCACCTGCATGTAAGCACCAAAAACGCCGGTGGCCACTGCCAGGCCCTCTTCCCGCAGCAGGCGGACAAAAAGCTCGTAGAGCTCCTGGGCCTGTTCCGGCCTGGCGGCCCGGTCGAAACCGGGCCGCCTGCCCTGCCGGCAGTCACCGTAAAGGGTGAACTGGGAGACAATGAGCATTTCACCCCCGGTATCCAGCACCGAGCGGTTCATTTTCCCCTGTTCGTCCTCAAAAATGCGTAAACGGGCCACTTTTTGCGCCAGGTAACGAGCATCACCGGCGTCATCTTCCCGCCCGACCCCCAGCAGCACCACGAGCCCGGGACCGATAACCGCCACCCGTTTCCCATCAACCGTGACCGAACCCCTGGTTACCCGCTGCACTACTGCCCGCATGATCAATCCCTCTTTTAGCGCTTTTAGCTGGTGCGCCTGACTTCGTATATATCCTTTACCCGGTTAATGCGATTGACAATTAAATCAAGCTGCTCCTTGCTTTTCATTTCCAGCAGCAATTCAATTATGGCCTGCTGGTTTTTCAGCCCCCGGGCATTTACCCAGTTGGCACTGATCTTCAATTCGCTCAAGATAGCCATGACATCGCTCAAAAGCCAGGCCCGGTCCATACCGGACACTTCCAGTTTAACCAGGAAAGGAGACTGGAAATCCCCATCCCAGGCTACTTCCACCAAACGATCCTTTTCGCCCTGCTGAAACAAAACCACATTGCGGCAGTCTACCCGGTGAATGGACACTCCCCTCCCCCGGGTAATGTAGCCGATAATGGGGTCTCCGGGTATGGGGTTGCAGCAGTGGGCCAGCCGGATGAGGAGGTTGCCGGTCCCTTTAACCCGGATCCCCTGGGCGGATGTGGAGTCCTGGTGGGATTTCACCCTTACAGGCTGGGTTGTTCCGGGCGGAACCTTTGGTTTTTTGATTTCTTCCTTTGGCTTCTTGATTTCTTCCCTGAGGCGGTTTATTACCGCCTGGGCGGTGAGGGTACCGTCGCCCACGGCCGCATACACATCTTCGACGGTGACCAGGTTGAACCGCCGCCCGAACTGTACAACCTTCTCCCCTTTGAGTAATTCCACATCCACACCCTGCTTGCGGGCCTCCCGCTCCAGCGCCTCCCGCCCTTTGAGGATGTTCTCCTCCCGCTGTTCCCTTTTAAACCACTGGCGGATGCGGTTCTTGGCCTGGGAGGTCTTGACCACGTTGAGCCAGTCCCGGCTGGGTCCCACGGCGTTTTTGGAAGTGAGAATCTCGACAATGTCGCCGTTTTTCAACTGGTAGTCAAGGGGTACAATGCGCCCGTTGACCCTGGCCCCCACGCAACGGTGCCCCACCTCCGTGTGCACCCGGTAGGCAAAATCAATGGGCACCGATCCCGCCGGAAGTTCCACCACATCTCCCTTCGGCGTAAAGACAAACACCGAGTCGGAGAACAGGTCGATCTTTAAGCTTTCCATGAATTCCCTGGCATCCCGCAACTCCCGCTGCCATTCCAGAATCTGCCGCAACCAGGCCAGCTTTTGATCCAGGTCCCGGTCCGTTTTGCCGCCTTCCTTGTACCGCCAGTGAGCGGCAATACCGTACTCGGCCGTACGGTGCATTTCCCAGGTGCGGATCTGGATTTCCAGGGGTTCTCCCTGCGGGCCGACAACGGTGGTATGGAGGGACTGGTACATATTTGATTTCGGCATGGCAATGTAGTCCTTAAAACGCCCGGGGATGGGCTTCCAGAGGGTATGCACTGTACCCAGGACGGCATAGCAGTCCCGTATTGATTCTACAACCACCCGTACAGCCATCACATCGTAAATTTCACTAAGATCCTTTTGTTGTTTTTCCATTTTGGTATAAATGCTGTACAGATGCTTGGGCCGCCCCTGGATGTCGGCAAAAATACCTACTTCGGCCAGCTTCCGCCGTAAAATCTGAATGGCTCCCCTGATATATTCTTCCCGCTTCCGCCTGGTGCGGGACACCCGCTCGGCCAGCTCGTAATACTTTTCCGGCTCCAGGTAACGGAAGGACAGATCTTCCAGTTCCCATTTCAAATGATATATACCCAGGCGGTGGGCCAGGGGAGCGTAGATCTCCAGGGTTTCCCTGGCTATTTCCTTTTGCTTGATTTCAGTGTGGTATTTCAAGGTGCGCAGGTTGTGCAGACGGTCCGCCAGTTTAATCAGGATTACCCTGATGTCCTGGGCCATGGCCAAAAACATTTTGCGCAAATTTTCCGCCTGATGCTCCTCCTTGGACCGGTACTCAAGGCGGCTTAACTTGGTCACTCCGTCTACGAGCAGGGCCACCTCGTCACCAAAGGCGGTCTTGATTTCCTCCAGGGTGACGCTGGTATCTTCCACCACGTCATGGAGCAGGCCGGCAACCAGGGTCTGCAGGTCCATCTCCAGGTTCGCCAGAATATGAGCTACCGCCACGGGGTGGGTGATGAAGGGTTCTCCCGAGATGCGCTTCTGGTCCCGGTGGGCCTGTTCCGCAAAACGGTAGGCCTTGCTCAAAAGGGCCACGTCTGCCTGTGGATGATATAAAATTACCCTGTGTACCAGATCCTGGAGCATGTAAGTCACTTCCCTGAAGTTAAGCAAAAACTGTTCCTTTAATAATTATACTGCACCAGGGAGATTGTGTCATAATTTCTTAGTTTAACCCGGCCCCCAAGCCCGGTTAGTTCAATCAAAAAGACTGCCCCCACCACTTCTGCTCCCAGTTCCTCCACCAGCCGGATGGCATTGTAGGCCGTACCGCCGGTGGCCAGAAGTTCATCGGCCACCAGCACCTTCTGCCCCGGCCGGATGGCGTCCCGGTGCACTTCCAGGGCATCGCCGCCAAACTCCAGGTCGTAGTGCCAGGTAAAAACTTCTCCGGGCAGTTGGCCCGGCTTGCGCAAAACCACCAGCCCAACTCCCAGGATGTAGGCCAGTGGTGCGCCGATCATTAAGCCGCGGGCCTTGGGACAGACCACCAGTTCTGACCCTTTATTTTTGCACTCGGCGGCCAGGGATTGGACGGCATAGCGGAAGGCCTGACCGTCCCGCAACAAAGGAGTAATGTCTTTGTAGCTGATTCCTTCCCGGGGATAGTCCGGAATCACGCGAATTTTCTGTTTCACGTCCATCTTACCGCCTCCTTTCTGTTAAAGAACCGGTAACAATTTCCCGGACGGGGGCTTCCAGGGCGTGTTTTTGCCAGGCCAGGGCCTCTTTTTTGAGCTGGTGCAGCCGGCGGTAAGTGGGGGATGCGTCCAGGGACAGCTTTTGCCCGCACGCAGGACGCAAAGAAACCGGCCACCCGCTTCCCGGGGGCGACCACTCCACCAAACCCAGCTCAAAAAAGACCTTCAAACCCAGTCCCACCGTGAAATCCTGCACCCAGGGGCAGCCGCCGCGACGCAACAAGCCGGCCATTTGGCGGGAAAAGCTATCCCCATCCGTTTTTACCGGTCCGGCCTCCCGGGCAATCAGGCGAACACCGTTCCCCCTGGTAAGCCGGTGTAAAAGAGCATACAACCTGGCCAGGGGATCCCTGTCCGGCGCCAGGGCCGCCAGGTAAAAACGGGCCTCCTGCATGTCTTCCGCACCAAAGGGCAGCCAGAGGGACCCGGCTTCCCCCGCCAGGGCCGCCGCCAGCAGCAGGTCCCACTCCTCCCGGTGGTAGGGCAGGTTATAAACCACCAGGTGGTCGGTCCCGGCACCGGCCAGGGCAGGAGCCAGAGCCGGTGTGGTCAGCAATACGTTTATCTCCCCACGGGCAAAAAGCTGGCGTAACGCCTCCTGCTGCTGCCGGTTCAGCCAGGGGTGGCAAAAGGCCACCTGCCTACCTGGGCCGGAACAAGCCCGCCGCAGGTAAAGGGCCAGCTCCACCGTGCGGTGGGCCGAACCGACTACCACTAAAAGACGCTGCCTCGCGTCGGCCAGCCCGGCGAGCCACGATGGCCGGGCCGATTGCCCACGTAGATCCACTATCCGAAAGGGGAGTTCTGCGGTTTGCTGCAGTATATCCGTTACCCCTTCTGCAGAGCAGGCAACCCGTGGAGCAGTGGCGCGGTGATCCAGGCTGCAAGGAATTTTCAGTACCGCCGCAAGAGAGACCGCCGCAAGAGAGCCAGACACTTTTTGCTCATGTTCTGCCAGTTTACGCTGGATAAATTCAGGTAAAAAGAAATAAGGGCTCCGGACTGGAGATTTTTCAGCTTCCGTATGCAGGGCAACCAGAAAATCATCCATCCCACGGTCCGGGGATATGCCAGGTTCCTGCCGTGTTGATACTTCTTCCCATTCTCCGGCCCGTCGCAGATCCCTGATTTCCAGTTGCACCCGTACATTGCCGTTCCACTGGTCGAGAGAAGGCACAAACGCCAGATCCACGGTTTCCCCCGGAGCAAGATTCTCCAGATAACCGACGAGATCAAAACCAATGCTGTCCCGTACCGTTCCATTCTCCCGCACCAGCAGTTTCAGGTGGCGGCCGTCCCGCCCCACTTCCCGGCAATTAATTACCGCCACACCGCAGCAGGCCAGCAACGGCTCTGGGTTGCCGTGGCCGTAAGGGCTCAGGTTGTCCAGCTCGGCCACCACTTCACAGGGAATGTCTTCCAGGGAAACCAGGGCGTCTATGTCCAGCCCGGGGCGCAGCAAGTCCGGGGACATAACGCCGGCGGCATAATTATTAATCGCTTCCCGCAAGGCGTCCACCCGGTCGGCAGCTATTGTGAAACCCGCCGCACCCTCATGCCCCCCAAAGGCCAGCAAATGCTCCCGGCAGGAAGATAAAGCCTGGTACAGGTGAAAACCGGGAATACTGCGGCCGGAACCCTTCCCCTGGCCGCCATCCAGGGATACCAGCAGCACGGGCCGGTATAAAATTTCCACCAGCTTGGAGGCTACAATGCCAATCACCCCCGGATGCCAGCCGGGTGAAGCCAGTACCACCACCAGATCCCGGGTGCGCCCCAGGGCATCCAGCATACCCAGGGCCTCCGCCAGAACCCGGGACTCCACCTGCTGGCGCTCCCGGTTCTCCCGGTCCAGTTGTGCCGCCAGTTCCCCGGCCCGTACCGGGTCCCGGCAAAGCAGGAGTTCCACGGCCATCCGGGAGTCACCCATGCGGCCGGCAGCATTCAACCGGGGAGCCAGGGCGAAGCCCACCTCCCTGGTGCCTATTTTTTCCGCCTTCACGCCGCTTACCTGCATCAGGGCCTGCAGTCCGGGATTGGCGGTAGCCGCCAGTTTGGGTAAACCGTGCTTTACCAGCAGGCGGTTTTCCCCCGTAAGGGGAACAATGTCGGCTACCGTCCCCACGCAGGCCAGGTCAAGGTAATCATGCCAGGCAGTTTCTCCCTCGCCGGCGGCCTGCAAAAGCGCCTGGGCCAGTTTCAGGGCCACCCCTACCCCGGCCAGTTCCTTGAAGGGATAGAAGGAGTCCCTCCTTTGCGGGTTAATTACCGCCAGTGCGGGAGGGATTTCCTCCGGCACCTGGTGGTGATCGGTGATGATGATCTCCGGCCCGCCGGCCCTCTTTGCTGCTTCCACCTCCTTTTTTGCGCTGATACCGCAGTCCACGGTGACGAGGAGATCCACCCCGGCCTGCCGCGCCCAATGCAACGCCCCTTCATGCAAGCCGTAGCCCTGGGTCAGGCGGTGGGGTATGTAGTAATCCACCCGGGCACCCAGCCGTTCCAAAACCTTCACCATAAGGGCGGTGGCGGTAACACCGTCGGCATCATAATCTCCGTAAACCAGGATATTCTTCCGGTTCTTTATGGCCGCGAGAATTATTTCTACCGCCCGGTGCATGTCCGGCAGCAGGTATGGATCTCCCGCCTGATTTAAATTGCCCTTAAGAAAAAGCCGGGCATCTTCAACCGTCAACACTCCCCGGTTGACCAGTAGACGGGCAAGCAGCGGCGAGATTCCCAATTTCCGGGAAAGGATTTGCTGCAAAACCGGATTCTCTTCTTTAACACGCCAGACCTTTTCTTTTACCATTTTTTGCATGCTTCCTACCTCAAGTAGATTATAAATGAACTCCCACAAGCCTGGCAATGGAAAAAGATTAAGGCGCCCGGATGAGAAAACCACCGGGCGCCCGTAGTTATTAAGCCTTATGACTGGCGCGGGCTGGTATCCAGCTCAAAGGGCCAGGCGGCAATGCCTCCTTCAAAGAAGCTCACGTTTGTAAAGCCCAGGCTTTCCAGAATGGTCTGCGCCTCCCAGCCCCGCAGGCTCACCTTGCAGAAAACAATGATTTCCCGGTCTTTGGGCAGTTCCTTAGCCCGCTCCCGCAGCTTGCCCAGGGGTATGAATACCACATTGGGATAGGGCAGGCGTACTTCATTAAACTCCGCCGGGGTACGCACATCCAGAAGCACAAAATCCTCCCCCGCCTCCAGGCGTTTCTTCACCTCCAGGGGATTGATGGATCTGGCCCGCCCGTCAAGCTTGTTGCGCAGGCAATTGGCAGCATGGGTAAGGGGATCCAGGGCGGTGGAGAAGGGCGGCGCATAGGCCAGGTCAAAGGTGGCCAGTTGATCCACCGTGGCTCCCATGCTCAGGGCTGCCACCATTACATCAAGACGTTTATTAACATCCCCTGGCCCCAGGATCTGGGCACCCAGAAGCTTGCGGGTGGAAGCATCGGCCACCAGCTTGATGATAATGGGCTTGCTTCCCGGGTAAAAATGGGCCCGGTCGGGCGCAGGACAGATAAAGGACTCTACATGGTAACCCAGGCGGCGGGCTTCGCTTTCGGAAAGGCCCGTACGGCCGATATTCATTTCAAAAACTTTGAGAATGGCCGTTCCCAGCACACCGGGGAAAGTGTCCCGGCCTCCGGCAACGTTATCGCCAATTACCCGGCCGTGACGGTTGGCCACGGAACCCATGGGGGTGTATACCGGCCGGCCGGAAATGAGGTGGATGTTTTCCACGCAATCCCCGCCGGCATAGATATCCGGGTCCGAAGTCTGCAGATACTCATTTACTTTAATGGCTCCCGTTTCCCCGAGCTCAAGCCCCGCTTCCCGGGCCAGTTCTACCCGCGGCCTTACCCCCGCCGCCACAACCACCAGATCCGCGTCAAAGGAACCGGCGGTGGTGACGACCCGAACCACTGCACCATTCCCATCACCTTCAATGCGTTCCACCCTGCTGCCCAGGATTAATTGCACACCTTTGCCGCGCAGAACCCTTTCCACAAGGATGGAAAGCTCCGGGTCTAAAAGGGTTGATAAAACGTGGTCCATCATCTCCACGATAGTGATTTCGGCTTTTGTTCCCAGGACATCAGCCAGTTCCAGGCCAATCAAGCCGCCGCCAATAATGACCACCCGGCGGGCACCCTGCTCAACCGCCTGGCGGACGGCCCGGGCTTCCTCCAGGTTTCCCAGCGTGTACACTCCAGCCAGATCCATACCTGGAATGGGTGGCCGGACCGGTTTGCTGCCGGTAGCCAGAACCAGCTTGTCGTAGGGGAGGTCGCAAGTTTCACGGGTGGCTAAATTGGTCACCCGGACGGTCTTATTTTCCCGGTCGATGGCTTCGGCCCTGGTGCCCGTGAGTACGTTAATGTCCTTGACGTTGCGGAAAAAGGCTGCATCCCGGACAACTCCCACCGGCGTGGCCATAAGCTCCTCATGCTTTTCCACCATGCCTCCAATGTAAAAGGGCATGCCGCAACCGGCATAGGAAAGAAAACTTCCCTCTTCAACAATAGTTATTTCCGCCCCGGGATCGCAGCGCCTGGCCCGGGCAGCCGCTTTCGGCCCCGCCGCCACGCCTCCGATAATTAATATTCTTTTCCTTTTTTCATCCATGGTTGATCCCCCTTTTTACAATTGAGTTGCTATATTGTTATTTCGCGATAATACGATGGATTCCTTTTTTACTGAAAAGAAAAAATGCTTGAAATAAAAAATAAACCCCCGCGGTAAAAAGGAGCTCTAAAAAGCTAGACCGTAGAAGCAATGGTAAATTCATTGAATTCTCCCCGGTATGGTTCATCAATCACTTCCACTTTTTCCACCCGGGAAGAAGGCGACCCTTCCCAGCACCAGCGGAGCATTTGCTCTACCGCCCCATCTTCACCTTCGAAGACGGCCTCCACCCGGCCGTCTTTGAGGTTACGCACCCAGCCGGTTACGCCAAATTTGACGGCCGCATCCCGGGTATAAACACGAAAGTACACGCCCTGCACTTTGCCGCTGATATAAACGCGCTTGCGTACCAAAAAATCACACCCCCCTTATGGCTCACACAAGATCCTTTACTGTTTCCACGACCTTCCTGGTGTAATGCTTCAACTGTGTATGGGTACACATCATACATGGCCTACATAGTATACAGCAAAAGCGCGACACAAAGGCTGAGGTATCCCCACTTTTTTCGTCAAGCGTGATTTAGCTCCCGCTCGCTCCATGAGCCTCGCGGACCAAACTAGCGCTCAATTTTCGGACTCCGGCGGGGTTCCCGGCTCATTCGGCTTCCGTGCCTCAGGAGCCGGCCTCCGCCATCCAGGGCCTTGGCCCCGGCCTCAGTCCTCAATTTCGCTAAGTTTGATCTTCCGATTGGCTCAAGTCGCTTGCTTTCGAGCTAAATCACGCTCTTAAAACTTGAGGATAACTCAGACACAAAGGAGGAAACCCAATGCCTGAAATCCCCCATGAATTCTTTACCGTAGAAACTTTAAGCACATTTGGCGGGCTTGTTCTTTTTGTTTCCATAGTTACCGCCCTGCTGAAAACTCCCATAAAGGAGCGGTGGGGGGACTGGGCGGTTCGCCCTCTGGCCATCGCGGTCGCTTTTTTCACCCAACTGTTTGTGCTGGCCGTCCGTGGAACCTTAAGCCTGGAAACGGTGGGGTTGGCTCTGGTAAACGCTTTTTTAGTGGCGGTAGCCGCCAGCGGTACTCATGAATACCTCTCGGACCCCCTGGCCAGAAAAAAACGGCCCGAGGAAACGGGTTTATTGGAAGTTTTTAACCGCGGTAAGACTGAATAAACCGGGCGATGGAACGGTCGTACGTCCTTTCAACATCCGGGGGGAAGAAACAACCGGGCAACTGGTTTTGTTTACGGTGATAGGCGATACACTCACAACACTTTCCTTTCCGGGAACAGGGCTCATAAGTGCAGGTACATTGACTTTTGTTTTTTTCCATATGGCATTCCATTCGCAATACCTCCCCTCAAAGAATAAGTTATAACTTCAGCATTATCTTATCCCATGGGATCTTAATTTGGCAATCCGCCAGGCCGTATTCCAGGATCAACTTCTGGGCAAGCGAAGCCAATTTCTGTATGGAACTGGTAATCTGTTGAATTGTTGCCAGTTCCCTATCCTGGCCAGTATCTCGCCTCCAGGCTGCGGTATTGCACCGCTTCGGCCAGGTGGGCGGCTTCAATGACATCGCTCCCGTCAAGGTCGGCAATAGTACGGGCCACCTTTAGCACCCTGTCATGGGAACGGGCGCTCAGGTTCAACTGGCGGAAAACGGATGAAAACAATGAGCGGGCTTCCCGGGTGAGGGAACAATAACGGCGAACCTGGGCCGGGGTCATCCGGGCGTTGCAGGTAATCCCGGAAGAATCAAAGCGCCGGCGCTGTATGGCCCGGGCCTTTTCCACCCGCTTTTTGATCTCTGACGACGGTTCGCCTGGCTCCCGGCGAGCCAGGTCTTCGTAATCCACCCGGGGAACCTCCAGGTGGATATCAATGCGGTCCAGCAGGGGGCCCGAAATGCGCCCCAGGTAACGCTGCACCTGATAGGGGGTACAGGTGCATTCACGAACAGGATCACCAAGGTAACCACACGGGCACGGATTGGCAGCGGCCACAAGCATTAAACTGGCGGGATAGGTCACCGCACCGCTTACCCTGGAGATGGTTACCACACCATCTTCCAGGGGCTGGCGCAAAGCCTCCAGCACGTCCCGGTGGAATTCCGGCAACTCGTCGAGAAAAAGGACGCCGTGATGGGCAAGGCTGATTTCCCCGGGACGGGGATGGCGCCCGCCTCCGACCAGGCCCACCGCCGAAGCACTGTGATGGGGCGAGCGAAAAGGCCTTTGGTTCACCAGGGGCTCCCCGGGCTTTAGCAACCCGGCCAGACTGTATATTTTGGTAATTTCCAGGGCCTCGTCAAAGGTAAGATCGGGTAAAATGCCCGGTAACCTCCTGGCGAGCATGGTTTTACCCGAGCCGGGGGTTCCCACCATCAGCAGGTTGTGTCCCCCGGCGGCCGCCACCTCCAGGGCCCGGCGTGCCGTGGTCTGGCCGCGCACATCGGCCATGTCCGGCCCGTTTTCGCCAGCCCCGTTCATCAACACCGCCTGGTCCACCTTATAGGGTAAAATCTCCTCTTCCCCAAGCAGAAAACGGGTTAGCTGTCCCAGGCTCTGTACCGGGTAAACCTGCACATCCTTCACCAGAGCAGCTTCGGCGGCATTATCCAGGGGCACTACCACCGCCTGCAGACCCTGTTCCCGGGCGGCCAGAACATTGGGCAGCACGCCGGTCACTCCCCGCACCTGCCCGTTCAGGGATAGCTCACCAAGAAACACATAGCGGTCTACGGCGGACTGATCCAGTTGCCCTGTAGCGGCGAGAATGCCCACGGCAATGGGCAGGTCATAAAGGGGACCTTCCTTGCGCAGGTCGGCCGGGGCCAGGTTCACCGTTATGCGCCGCGCCGGGAACTCAAATCCGGAATTTTTCATGGCGGCCCGCACCCGGTCCCGGGATTCCCGGCAGGCCAGATCAGGCAACCCCACCAGGTCAAAGCAAGGGAGCCCGTTACTTACGTCAACCTCTACCTGCACCACCTGCCCGATCAGTCCGTAAAGAGCCGTGCTTTTCACAATGGCCAGCATGAGCAAGTCCTCCGTGGATATCAGGAAACAAAAAGTACCTGTTGTCATTTTTCGCCAGCCAGCAGCAAGTTCCTCCTGTAAAAGGGAAAGTTTTTATAAAGCGGCGGGAAATCTGGGATTTACCTTGGTGGTTGCCCTTCCACCGCAGGGGATAGTTTGTAGCGGCTGGCAAAAAGCACGGCGATATGCTATATTCAAAGGGGACAAGTTCCGGTAACGAGGAGGTCGCGGTTATGTCTGAAGTGCTCGGCAGGATTGAAAAGCCTTCCATTGATAATTTTCAGGCGGGCAGAAAAATTTATCTGGTGCCTTTAATTTATACCCCCAGGGAGATGCCGGAAGATCTCTCCGAAAAGGTCAATGCTTACTGGCAGCAGGTAGAACAGCATTTAAACGGCCTGGAACAGAAAATGGGGCCAATCAAGAAAATTTATCATGAATCCCTTACCGTAAGCGGGGAAACTGGATTAAGCATTATTGAGAATTTTCACGAGAAAAGCTACCGGATCATCAAGGAAAAATACGACCGGGGAGCCAGCCTGGAAGCCACCGAGGACATGGAACTATTTACCGAAAGTATGGATTGGGGCAATTGCCTTTCAGTAGTTATGAGCCAGAAAACTTTTGATATCATCAGCAAGTTCTACCGGGAGGCCAGCGAAAAAAGATTTGCCCATATCTCCAGCCGCATTGATGAAACCCTGGGGGACGGGGAGGCAGGATTGCTTTTTATCCGGGAAGATCACGGGGTCCAGTTCCCCGCGGACATCCACGTGTTTTACGTGGCACCCCCGGCCCTGGATGACATCCACCGCTGGTTCCGGGAAAAAATGAACACACGTAAATAAGCCACGGGCGCTATCCCGTGGCTTTATTTACCTTTATCCCGTACAGGGCCGCACCCAGGGCACCCACCAACTGGGGACGTGTGGGCACGAGCAAATCTGGCAGGCCCATGCGCCGGGCAAAATAAACGGGCAAACCGGGGATGGCCGCCACCCCGCCGGTGAAAACCACCGGGGGTTCAATGCCTAAGCGTAAAAGCAGGTTTTGGGCGCGATCACAAATGGAGTTGAGCACGGCCCGGGCCACGGCCCCCACGGGCTGGCCCGCGGCCAGCAGCGATACCACCTCTGATTCGGCAAAAACGGTGCACATGCTGTTTAAGGTAACTCCCCCATCACTTGCAGAAGCAGCGGCTACCATTTCCTCAAGAGGCAACCCCAACCCCTGGGCCATGATCTCCAGAAATTTACCCGTTCCGGCGGCACAGCGGTCGTTCATGATAAAGTCCACCACCCGGCCCTGTTCGTCCAACCGGATCACCTTGCTGTCCTGGCCGCCGATATCAAGCACGGTGCGGCAGGAGGGAAAGAGGTGACTGGCACCCAGGGCGTGGGCCTTGATCTCGGTAATCAAATCGGTGGCAAAATCCGCCCGGGCGCCGTGGCGCCCGTAACCCGTGGCCACTACACGCCGGAATGACGACAGGTTCCCGGCCATCTCCCGGGCACGCTCCAGGGGGCTGGGCCCGCTGTCCGCTACCTGGCCGGCCAGCAGCTCTCCCTTATCATTTAAAATGGCAATGGCAATGGTGCGGGACCCAATGTCAATTCCCAGGACGGTCATTAAGTTCTTTCATCCTTTCCAGGCCGCCTAGCGCAACATTTCAAGGAAAGCTTCCACCCGGGTGCGCAGCTGGCCGGTATCTTCCTCGCTATAGTCCGTTTCCACTTTTATCACTGGAATACCCCGCGCTTTTAAGGCCTTCTCCACGGCATAATATTCGACCGCATATCCGTGGCAGAACTGCAAATTGTAATAGATGACACCGTCAACCTGGTAAGCTTCAACCAGGCGGAAAATATCTTCAAGGCGCCCCGGGTTGGGAGTAAAGCAGGAACAGTTTATTTTCAGGTATCGCTCGGCCAGGGCCTGCAACTGCTCTTCCAGGGTCCGTCCGGTTTCATCCACTTGATGCTCGAAAAAGCGGGTACCGGTGCAGGTTTCCTCGCAAACCACCGCGGCGCCGGCTGTTTCGATAATGTGGTGCAGCTTCCAGTTGGGAATAGCCATCGGGGTGCCGGTTACAAGAATACGCGGGGCCCCGGATGGAAATACCCCCTGCCCGGAGGCAATGCGTGCCTCGGCTTCCGCGGCCAGGGCTTCCGTTTTATCAATGAAGCGACGGGGATCGTCGTAAAAACTGACCTGGGTAACCAGCAGGGCATCCTTCCCGCTTATGGGCACCGGATCGGCCTTGCGGGTATGGTAAAGGCGTTCCAGTGCTTGACGCAGCCGGTTCTGGAGGCGGATTTCTTCCGCCAGCCTCTCGGGGGTCACCCGGCAGCCGGTTAACTCTTCTATTCTGGCCAGGAACAACTCGATCTCCCCGCGCCAGGCAGCCAGGTCCCGGGGCCGTTTCATCTGGGGCAGGTCCATTACGTAAACGGGAGCATATTCACCCAGGACTTCCCAGGCTTTCTTTTTGCCGTCGCAGGTGGTTTCGCCAATTAAGAGATCGCAGGACTGGAAATAGGGACAGGTACCGCTAAGGCGGGCACCTACCGACGCTTTAATCAGCGGGCAAAGGTTGCGGGGCAAAACCCTTTCCCCGTCGGGAACCCAGAACTGGGAGCCGCCGCACAGGCCGACGGCAACGGCTCCGGCGGCACGAATAATCTCCACGGGTACGAACACGCAAAAGGCCCCGCAAACTTTGCCTCCCCGCCGGCGGTGCTCCACCAGCTCGGCGATCCTCAGGCTGTGGATTTCGGCCACCACCAGGTCGAAGTACTCCATAGCCTGCGGGCGGTCCGGCTGCTGCAGGTAAACCTCTTCATAAATTAGAGGCAGGGCACTGGTCAACCGGTCATGCTTTTCCAGGTCCATTCCCAAATCAGACCATAACTTGCGATAGTCAGTCATAAAAAAAGACCTCCTGGTGTTTTGAGGTCTTACATTTCTTTACCTGGTTACACATTTCCTTTATCAAATCGATTTAATTATTTTATAGACAAACCCTGTGTGATAACAAAATTTAAAGCGTGCCAACCAGAGACCAGGTACGGGGGTCCTCAAGGCCCAGGCGCCACACGCCAATTCCCCGTAAGTTTTCCCGCCGCACCAGGGCCAGTTTGGCGGCAAAGCTGCGGGCATCTTCAAACCACACGACGTGGGTTTCGCCGTCCACCTGGTAGGTATAGGTCCATTCCTGGGCTTCTTCGTCATAACGGGGGGTAACCCCTTGCTCCCTGGCCCGCTCTATGGCCTGACCGTAGGAAAGTGTTTCCGGTATGTTCACCCCTTCGGTCCAATCATATCCGTAGACTGGAATGCCCAGCCGGATTTTTATGCGCGGGATTACCGAAAGGGCATAAGTTAAAACCCGCTGCACAAAACCGATGGAGGCAACCGGCCCCGGCACGGCAAAGTGTTCATCATAAGCCAGCAGGTACACCTGGTCGCTCACCGCACCCAGTTCCGGGTAGCTAAAAGCCCCGGAAAATGGATGGCGGGGATTGTCTTCCAGCTGGGCCGGTACGGAAATGGTGGTTAAAAACCCTTCCGGCTTCAGGACCTGGTAAAGTTCGGTCATAAATCTGGTTAGATATGGCCGGTCCTCGGGGGGCACAAATTCAAAATCAATATTCACCCCGGCAAACCCGGTGCGCCGGAGCATGTTTAAAATGCTGTTGACCAGTGCCCGGCGCAGGGCATCATCGGTCAACAGGGCGTGAATAAGGGTGCGGTATTCCGGGCTGGCATAGTTATGCACGATAGCCAGAACAGGCAGATTTAAGCAGCGAATGAGGTCCAGGGAGCGGGGGTCGGATTGATCGGCAAGGCCGCCTTCCCAGGTCACGCCGTACCAGAAGGGGATCAGGTAAGTAATCAGCCTGCCGTGCTCCTGCAGGCTCTGGAAACCCAAAGGATCGGTTACATAATACCAGTTGTTCTCGAAAGGCTGTTTATAACGAAACGGGTACACCAAAAACCCTCCGTCACTAAACATTTCCTAAACCATGCTATGGGAAATTAATCCAATATGTGACGGGGGTTGATGAAAACCTTTCGCCTCCTCTTAGTTTGGCTACTTCTCGCTCAAGTCATTCTTACTGCTGCGCAGACGATAAACCTTTTCTCTTTTCAAATTTGATGGGCAGATTATATGGCTAAGGGTAACGTAGCCTGTTATACAAAAGGCAAGTCAATCAGGCAAACTAAAAACCCCCGGGTTATAGACCGGGGGTATGAAAAATATTTTCCGGCAGCGACCTACTCTCCCGGGGGTAGACCCCCAAGTACCATCGGCCCTGGAGGGCTTAACTTCCGTGTTCGGGATGGGAACGGGTGT
>NZ_JAUSUX010000019.1 GCF_030813795.1 Desulfofundulus luciae
AACCTTTTTGTGCCCCATATTTCTGTTGTACCCATTAATTACCATATAATGGGGCAGATGGTTATTTATTTTTTCTACGCGATTTTCATGCTAAAAGCGAGGAAGAGACTATGAAGGTAATGGTCGATCATGAAAAATCACGCCAGACTCAGGTCCAATACCTGGCCATTTCACCGGAAGACCTGGAGATTATGGCCCGGTACCGGGATTTGTTTGTGAAAGAAGCCGACCGCGTGGTGGATTATTTTTACGGGCACATTTTGCAGTTTCCCCAGCTCAAAAAAATTATCGAGAGGCACAGCAATGTAAACAGGCTTAAGGAAACCCAGAAGCAGTATTTTATCAGCCTGACTTCACCGGTTTTGGACGAGCAGTATTTCAAGCAACGCCTGTATATCGGGCGCAAGCACCTTGACATCGGCCTTTCCCCCCGCTGGTATTTGGGGGCCTATCAGATGTACTGCCAGGAGATCCAGCGCATTTTAATTGAACATCATGGAGATGATATGGCCGCCGTCCAGCGCGCTTTCAATGCTTTTGCCAGGAGGATCAACCTGGACATGCAGTTGGCAATCGAAAACTATATCATCCAGCAACTGGAACAATTGATGCAAATGCAGCAGGACGTGGGCAAGGTGGCGGGAGTCATTTCCCATATAGCCGATGAAACCAACCTCCTGGCTTTGAATGCGGCCATTGAGGCCGCGCGGGCCGGGGAGCACGGCCGCACCTTCACCGTGGTGGCCCAGGCGGTGCGCAAGCTGGCCCAGCAGTCGGCAAATTCCGCCAAAGAAATTGCCGGGATGATCCAGAAGAACAGTGAAGCTATTATGAAGATGCAGAAGATCAACGATGATAATCTATAGGGGGGCTTGCCATGGGATTGCAAAATGAGGTGTTGTGCCGCCTGGCCGCCAGGGGCAGTTTGTTCCGGGTGTTGTTTCTTTCCATGATAGTGATGGGATTGCTTATCGGGGTGGTTTTCCCTTTCTTTGTGGTAGCCCTGGGATTACCCTCCGGAATGGTCTTCCGGCCGTCGTTTTTTGGAGCCTGTGTACTGGCGGGGCTGCTCGTCGGAGAGATCAACTACCTGCTGGCTCGTTTTGTGCTGGCCATTCCTTTAAAAAACCTGGCCGGGATGGCTGAACGGGTGGCCAGCGGTGATTTGAAAGACGGGGGCGACCTTTTTTGCAGCCGGGAATTATAAGGCGGGGTGACATGGTGGAAAAAGACGCAATTGGACAACTAATCGGTTCGTTTGAACAAATGCGCCGAAACTTGGCCCACCTGATCGGCGAAGTTGCGGAAGAGGCCAGGAAGGCATCGGAGCTGGCCGAGCAGCTTTCCAGCGCCACGGATCAGATCTCCCAGGGGGCCACGGAAACGGCCAGCGCGGCGGTTCAGATTTCCGCCAGCGTGGAGGAAGTGGCCGGGCGGGCGGAAACGGTGGCCCGAACGGCCGGCCGGGCCGCTTCCCTGGCCGAAGACGGCGGCCGGAAGATGGATGAGGTTAGCCGCCAGATCCGTACCATGCATGATACCACACGCCAGGCGGTGGAACGGGTGGAGCGTTTTGCCCGGATGTCCGAGCAGATCGGGGAAATACTGGGCATTATCAGCAGCATTGCCGACCAGACCAACCTGCTGGCGTTGAATGCGGCCATTGAAGCCGCCCGGGCCGGGGAACACGGCCGGGGCTTTGCCGTGGTGGCCGAAGAGGTGCGCAAGCTGGCAGAGAGATCGGCCTCTTCAGCCGAGGAAATAGGCAACCTGGTGTCCGCCATCCGGGAAGAGATCAGCGAGGTTACTGCCCTGATGGAAGGATCGGCCCGGGAGGCGGACCGGGGCCTGGCGGTGGTTGAGGAGGCCGGCACCGCCTTTAAGGAAATTTTAAGTGCGGTGCAGGAAGTGGATTCCCAGGTGGCCGATGTAGCGACGGCTTCCCGGCAGGTGTCGGAGGCGGTACAAAATATCGCCGCCTCCACCGAGGAACAAAGCGCCCTGCTGCAGGAAACCGCCAGCAGCATTGCCACCCTTTCCAGCATGGCCGAAAGGTTAGAGGCTATGGCTGCCCGGTTTAAGGTTTGAAACGCCGATTTCAATGATATCCCCGTTATGCAACTCATCGGTAAAGGATGCTTCTTTACCGTTGAGGGTCAGGCGGATGGGCGGCTTAAGCCCGCCGGGATCCAGGTCAATGTAATTGAAGACATCGATGAAGATGTAACTGGAACGTCCCGTCAGGTTGACGGTAGATCCGTTTACCGTTACGGTGATGCTTTGAGTGAGCTCGGAACTAAAATTACCCCCGGTTATTTCCGGGTGGCGGGGCAATATTTCCTGGGTAGGGTTTTCCCTGCCCACTGGCCGGTAGTCTACCCTGTCTCCATCATGGAGGCGGTAGGTAGGGGGGACAGCCCGACCGTTCACCAGCACCTCCCACGCGTCCAATTCTACCGGAGAGGCGGCCAGGTGCTCTGCCAGCCACTCAAAAAGGGGTTTCACGGAACATATTTCCACCTCACATTCCGGGGTGATTTCCCGGGCCGGTTCGGCGGCCTGTCCGTTGATTAAACAAAGGGCCGCTGTTTCTACCGGCCTGCCGTTAGCGTACACGGTAATGGTGCCCGGGGGTGGCAAAAGATCTGCTATTGTGGCCCGGGCGTCTTTGCCGTTAACGGCCGGGTGGACCACAATCCGGTCCCCGTGGGCCACCCTGGTTTGCATGTTGGCTTCCCGGTCATTCACCAGGATCCTGGCCGGTTGGGAGAGCCCTCCGTAAATCACCTGGCGCTTGCCGTTTAAGGTAAAGGCCAGGTTTTTCCCGTTTTGCCCGATCAGCAGGCGGGGGTTAAAGCCGGTTATAGCCAGCACATTCCCCACGGTAAATTCCCGTGCATTGAAGAGCCGGTGTTCCACCCCGTTCACCATGATGTGGATAAAATCATGGCCCAGTTTGCGTAAAGCAACGAGGGCAATGCCCGCTACTGTTATCCCTTCCGGACCGGGAATTTCATCGTCGCCCTCCACCATGAGTACCTGTTCCAGGCTGCGCCGGTCCCGCAGGACCACCCGGTTTTTGTCCAGCTCCAGATGCCGGGCAATCTTTTCCGTCAGGCCGGGAACCTGCCCGCCGCCTCCTACGCAAAATACCGAACGGGGCGGCCGGCCCCCGTTCTGGGCCAGGATTTGGGTGCTGATTTCCCGGGCCAATCTTTCCAGAGTCGGGTCGATGCGGGCCAGCAGGTCCTGGCAGGAGATGGTATTTTCCATGCCCACGATGTCCGTGTAACGTATGTCCTCACCCCGGACCAGCTCCCTTTTCATGCGCTCGGCGGTGTCAAAATCAACCAGGCAGGTCTGGACAATTTCTTCGGTAATTTCGTCTCCAGCCACGGGGACCATGCCGTAGGCGGTGATGGATCCGTCCCTGGTGATGGCAATATCGGAGGTGCCGGCGCCGATATCCACCAGGGCCAGGTTTAAGAGGCGGTAGTTTTCGGGAATGGCCGCTTCGATGGCGGCAATGGGCTCCAGGGTGAGGCTTAAAGGCTCCAGTTCCACCCGCTGGAGCACGGCGTAGAGGCTGTTGACCACCGAGCCGGGCAAAAAGGTGGCCAGCACATCGGCTCCAATGGTTTTGCCCCGGTGGCCCACCAGGCTGGAAATGGGGTAGCCGTCCAGGTAATAAGAAACGATGCTGTAACCTACGCACGTGAAATCCTGCCCGCTGGGCGGCGGTTCGGCTGCCAGTTCCCGGTGGGCCTGCTGGATGGCTGCCAGTTCCAGGGCGTTCACTTCAGGCCAGTCAATTTCCCGGCCGCCGGTTTCCCGCTCGATGTGGCAGGACCTGGTAATCAGGGAGCGTCCCGCGGCGGCAATGGCCACATGTCGCAGGGGGAAGCCCAGTTCCCCTTCCAGTTCTTTTTTTACCGCCCGTACCGCTTCGGCCACCCCCGGGATGTCGTGGATCTGCCCGTCCAGCATGGTTCTCCGGCGGTGTTCCACCAGCCGCTGCGCCGCCAGCCTTAACCGGCCGTCCTCGGGGACGGCTACCAGTCCGATTACCGTGCGGGTGCCGATATCCAGGGCAAAGATGGTATTTTCAGGAGATGCTTTTAAAGCCATGCCGCATACCTTCCCGTTCATTGGAGTGGGGGTAGGGTATTTTCTCCCGTTATAGTACCATGGATGTTTTATATGGGACAACTTCGCTGGTTATATTTCCGTTAGCGACCTGTTTCCTCTGCGCCGGATGAACCGGCGGCAGGTTGGCTGGTTGATTTAGCCAGTTTCCTGGTTAAGGCAATCCTGTCCCGGGCCTGCTCGTTCAGGGCGGCGCTGCCCCCACGCACAACCACCGACCGGCGAAAGAAATCCAGTGCTCCGGCATATTGACCCAGTCTGAAGTGCAGTTCGCCAATGAGGTAGGCCAGTTGCTGTTCCTGTTTGGTGGACAGTTTCCGGGAACTGTTAAAGTAAGCCTGCCGGAAGTATTCCAATGCCCGGGCCCGGGCGTCTAACGCAGCTTCTTTCTGTTCTCCGTCCTCATACAGCCAGGCCAGGTGCAACCACAGGCGGGCTATTTTGTCCGGTTCCGCGGCCATCTGTTCTGAGTTGAACAGGGCCAGCCGGTGTGCCTGCAGGGCAAATTCCGGTGTTCCCGGGGCGGCCATCATTTCGGGAAAAGCCCTTTGCCTTTCTGCCTTTCCGTCCTGAAGCAGCTTTTTTTGCCTGGCGGAGAGATTTGGAAAATCGGTGCGCTGGTTGGCGTAAAAGCAGGCCGGGCAAACCCAGACGCTGTACAAAAGCGGTTCAAAATCGCGGTAACGCTGGCGGAAATCGCTATCCTGGCCGGTGACGGATAATTTATGTTCAAACACTTTATGCACCGTAAAAATGGTGCTGCACACCGGGCATTTAACCTCTGACTGGTAAAGAAAGGGGTGCCCTGAACCTGTACGGAGAGTTTCTTTTTGAGCGGGTGGTTTATCCCTTGACGCCCGCATGATTTTTGCGGCCAGCTGCGGGTGCATCTTGATTACCTGTTCCAGGTTTTCCTCATTAATCACCAGCACCAGGGAATCTTCCACCGCCCGGGCGTCGCTTTGCCGCGATAAACCTTCCAGCAGGGAGCTCTGGCCGATAAATTCCCCCGGTCCCACAAGGGCCTGCACTTCCCTCTGACCGCCGGTAACTTTGCTGAGCTCGATCTTGCCCTGTAATACTATATACATTTCCCTTTTATGTTCGCCCCGGCGAAAAAGAAACTCACCCGGCGCCAGGGATTGAATTATTTTCGATCCGGTGTAATCTGGCACCAGTAAACATTCCTTTCCAAATTCATCATAAACGCGAAAATACCACGGTTAGGGTGTTGATGTAAAGGTTTGCCATAAGGCTGTCATGTTTAGTTATTCTACCTGTTCAGAAAAGGATCCTGCCTTGGGGTATGAGTTATTTGTTGCGGCTGTTTTTGCCTGCGGGCATAGTGAAATTGTGATATTGCTCACTGCCGGCGGGCAAAGGGCGGGGTATAATGGCGGGCAGGCAGCAATTTTTAAGGAAAAGGTGGCAGCCTTGACAAACTATACCGGGTATGTTAGTTTACAAGTGAGTAATCACTTAATATAATGGAGTATAATTGTTCAGGAGGCAAATTTTACATGGTGCAGCGATACGATACGCAGATCAGGCAGCAGCAAATCGTCCGGGCCACATTGAAGATTGTTGCCGAAAGGGGCATTTCCGGGTTGACCACTGCCGAAATTGCCCGGGAAGTGGGCATTGCCGAGGGAACCATTTTTCGCCACTTTGCAAGTAAAAATGAAATACTGCTGGCCACCGTACGTTATATACGGGACACCCTCCTGGGCTGGAGCCGGGCCAGGGTTGCCGGGGGAGGTGAACCCCTGGAAAAGCTCGGTGATATTTTGCTTTTTCACCTGGAGCTGTTTGAACAAAACAGCGGGATTCCCAAAATTATTTTTTCCGAGCAGGTGCATCTGCACGACGAAAAGCTGCGTCAGCTGATGTCTGAGACCATTGGCGAATACATGGAGCTTATAGGGACCATTATCCGGGAGGGTATGGAGAAGGGACAGTTCAGGCCCGGCCTGGATGTACCCATGGTCGTTGCTGCCTACCTGGGCCTGGTGCAGGTAAGCCTGTTGCGCTGGTCTTTAAGGGGGTGTCAATCATCCCTTACTGAAACACACGGGCGGATTTTACGTTTTTTATCCACAATACTGCAAAATTAATTTTATGTTATTTAGTGAGTGAATACTTGCTTGCTTTCGGCTGTAAGGGCATTGCTCCAGGATAATGACGGGTAATTGCCTGTACCTGTTAAGTCCGTGGGCACGCAAGAACCGTCCATCATGCTTTCCGGCCGGCCTGTCGCCGGTTAAATATGCCGGTAGCCATAAAGGGTCGCTTTTCTGGCACCGGGCAGCAGGGTTTCCAGCAGTCTTAAAGGCTTTCGCTGAGGAAGGCTTTTACTGGCAGGTTAACACTGGATACTCTTGATGTTAAGGGGGCTTAAGCCGTGAATCTTCCGCTGAACTTTCTAAAGATCTTTTCTACCGTTAAAAGACAGGTCAAAGCGGTTCTGCTGGTTATTATCCTGGTAGCCCTTGGCCTGGTGGTAGGCACAAAGATTATGGCCCTGCGCCAGCTGCCGCCACCGGCACAGGCGGCGGGCGTGCCGGTGGAGACGGTGCCGGTTACCGCCGGTACCATCACGGAGAGCCTGAGCTATACGGGGACCATTGAATCCGCCCACCAGGCGTCCCTGGCTTCCAAAGTAATGGCGGAAATTCGAACGCTTACGGTTAAAGAAGGAGACCGGGTGACCAGGGGCCAGGTTCTGGTAGTTTTAAACGATGAAGAATTAAAAGAGCGCTTAAACCAGGCGGCAGCGGCAGTGGACCAGGCCAGAGCGGTTCTGGAACAGGCCGAGGGCGCCCTTTCCGTCAGCCGGACCAACCTGGAAAAGGCCGCGGCCAATTACAAACGCGGGCAGGAGTTGCTGGCCGCCGGAGCTATAGCCCCGTCCGTTTTTGAAAACCAGTACGAACTCCCCTACCAGCAGGCGAAGGAATCGGCGGAACGCACCGCTCCCGCCCAGGTCAGGGCGGCCAGGGCCCAGCTTGCCCAGGCCGAAGCCGGGCTGGCACTGGCCAGGTCAGCCTATCAGGATGCAACCATCAAGGCGCCTTTTAACGGTGTGGTTACAGCCGTACATAACTATCCCGGTGATCTGGCCGTGCCGGGTAAACCAATTCTTACCCTGGACGATACTGGAAAAATGGTTGCGCGGGTTAAGGTGGCCGAGGCAGACCTGCCCTTTTTAAAAGTAGGGCAAAAAGCAACGCTGCGCTATCCCGGGGGGCGGGAAACCGCCTCGCAGGTTTCCCGGATTTACCCGGCAGAAGACCCCCTCACCCGCAGCACCATCGTGGAGGTGCCGGTTTCTTCTCCCGGAGTCAGGCCGGGGATGAGCGTGGAGGTTTCCTTTGTAGTCGGCCAAAGCGAGCGGGTCCTGCTGGTCCCCCGCCGGGCGGTGAAAACGGAACAGGGCAGGGCCTGGGTGTTCGCCGTCAGAAACGGCAGGGCGGTACAGGTGCCGGTAACTCCGGGGTTAAAGAACGAAACGCACTATGAAATAAAAGGAGACCTTAAGCCCGGCGAGCCGGTGGTGGTGTCCGACTTGACCAGGCTTTATGACGGGAAAGAAGTACTTGTGTACCAGGAAAGGAGAAAGTCATGAACTGGCCCGCCTTTGCCATCAAGCACAAATATACGGTGTTTGCCCTGGTCCTGGCCATAGTGTTTTTCGGCCTCTACGCCAAAAACGTAATTAAACTGGAGCTGTTTCCCGATACGTCTCCTCCCATGGTGAACGTGATCACGGTATACCCCGGGGTTGCCGCCTCGGATGTGGCCAGGGAAGTGAGCAAACCGCTGGAGGAAGAACTGGCTACTATCGAGGGAGTTAAGAAGATCTCCTCGTCTTCCCAGGATGGGCTTTCCGTGGTCAGGGTGGAGTTCAACTACGAAAAAGACCTGGACCAGGCGGCGGTGGACGTGCAAAATGCCATCAGCCGGATAAAGGGAAGCCTGCCCGCAGGCATTCAGGAACCGCAGGTGCTCAAGTTCAGCTCCCAGGATAAGCCGGTGCTTACCCTGGCCTTAAGCAGCGATAGCCTGGATCCGGTCGCCTTGCGTACGCTGGCTGATAACGAAATTAAAAACGCAGTGCAGCTGGTGGACGGGGTGGGGGCCGTGGACGTGCTGGGCGGCCACCGGCGGCAGGTTAATGTTTACGTGGACCGGCACCGTCTGGAGGCTCTTAATATTTCCCTCGACCGGGTGGCGGCGGCCATCGGAGGGGGAAATATCAGCCTGCCCGCCGGGCGGGTTACCCGGCGGGAGCAGGAATACATAATCAGGGTCACGCAGGAGCGCCTGCATCCCGGGGAGCTGGCCAACATCCTCCTCGAAAACCGCGGCGGCCACAACATATACTTGAAAGACGTGGCCCGGATTGAAGATTCCAGCCAGGAACAACGCAGCAGCTATAACTTTAACGGCAAGAATTCCCTGGCCGTTCAGATCATCAAAAAGCGTGAGGCCAACACGGTTGAAGTGGTTGAGAGGGTAAAAGAAAAGCTGGCTGAACTGGAAAGGCAATTTCCCGAAATAAAGTTTGCCGTAGCTGATGATGATTCCATTTTCACCCTGCAGGTAGTGGAGAACATGACCGCCAGCGTCAGGGATGCCCTCATCTTCACCACGGCCATTATTTTGCTATTCCTCATCAGCTTGAATGAATCGGTCATCGTTGCCTTTTCCATGCCCCTGTCCCTGCTGGGAGCCATTGTCCTTATGAAGGCCTCCGGCCTGTCGCTGAACATTATCACCCTTTCCGCCCTCATTTTGAGCGTAGGCATTGTGGTGGATGACTCCATTATTGTGGTGGAAAATATCATGCGCCACCACCATGAGCTCGGGAAGGACATCCGCACCGCGGCCATTGACGGTGCAAGCGAGATCATGCTGCCCGCGGTGGCCGGTACGGCCACCATTGTGGCGGTGCTGATTCCCCTTTTGTTTGTAGGCGGGTTCGTGGGTCAGATGTTCAGCCCCCTGGCCAAAACGCTCATTTACGCCATCAGCTGTTCCCTGCTTGTTTCCCTGACCATTATCCCCCTGCTCACAGTTATGCTGGGCGGCAGGCGCTGGGCGGCGGCTGAAAGGGCGTTAAACGCGGCAATTGCTCCTTTTACGAAAGCCATGAACCGCCTGAAAGACTCCTACGCCCTGCTGGTCGTCAGGGCCTTGAAAAGGCGAAAGATGACCCTGCTCCTGTCCCTGGGGCTAATTTTGCTGAGTATCAAACTCCTGGGCCTGATCGGTATGGAAGTGCTGCCCAGGATGGACGCCGGGTCGCTTTTGATCAGTTTGCAAACCTCCCCCGCCAGTTCCCTGGAGAAGACGATCGGGGTGGTGGCGCGGGTGGAGGAATTGCTGGACAGGGAGCCGGCGGTAATTGCCTACAGCACCCGCATCGGTTATGAACCGGGGTCGCATTACATGGGCGGTACCGGCGCCCTGGGGGTAACCCAGGCGGAAATCACCGTAACCCTTACCTCCCGGAAGGAAAGGAAGGAAACCATCTGGCAAATCGAAGAACGGCTGCGCCGGGAAATGGCCCGCATTCACGACATTGAAACCTTTGTGGTGAAGGAAGTCGGCGGTACGGCTAAAAGCAGCACCGCCGCGCCCATAGACGTACGCATCACCGGGGATGATGTGCGGGTGCTGGATTACCTGGCCGGTGAGGTGCTTGCGCAGTTAAAAACCGTACCCGGTGCGGTCAACCTCTACCGGAGCTGGTCGTTAAACACGCCGGAGGTAAACATGGTGGTGGACGAAACCCGGGCGGCGGCCCTGGGCCTTACCCCGGAAAAAATAGCCCGGCAGGTTTATGCTGCCCTGGAGGGACTGAGGGCGTCCTCCCTGCAGGTGGAAAGCCGCAAGGATACCGATATCGTGGTACGCTACCGGCCCGAGGACCGGGGTTCCCTGGAAAGCATGCTGTCCGTCACCGTCACCTCTCCCCTGGGCGTGCAGGTGCCGCTGCGGGAGCTGGTACATGTGGAGATCAACCCGGCGGCCAGCGTGGTTACCCGGGAAAATCTCCTGCCCTCCATTGATATTCTGGGTTATACTGAGGGGCGGCCCTTCAGCCACGTGATTGCCGATGTGGAAAAGGCACTCCGGGAGGTGAAACTTCCCGAGGGCTACAGGCTGGAAGTGACCGGTGAAAAGGCGGACCTGCAGGAGTCCGCCGGGGATTTAAAGCGTGCCCTGCTTCTGGCCGTGGTGACGGTGTATTTGCTGCTGGTGGCCCAGTTCAGGTCCTTCATTCACCCGGTAACCATTATGATGAGCATTCCTTTAGTGCTCTTCGGGGTAGCCCTGGCCCTGCTGCTGAGCGGCAAGAGCGTTTCTTTGCCGGCAATACTGGGACTGATTCTGCTTATGGGTACGGTGGTGCGCAACAGCATTGTGCTGGTGGAGTTCATCATCCGCGCCCGGGAGGCGGGCACGACCAGGGATGAAGCCATCGTGGAGGCGGTGCGGGTGCGCTTCCGGCCCATCATGATGACCGCCCTGTCCTGCGTGGTGGGGATGCTTCCCCTGGCCCTGGAATGGGCGCTGGGTTCGGAAAGGTTTTCTCCCCTGGCTATAACCGTTATCGGGGGAATGCTGGTGGCCACTTTGCTGACCATGGTGGTCATACCGGTGGTGTACTCGCTGTTTGATGATCTGGTGGACAGAGCTCAATTTAAACCGGCAGGGGTTAAAAATATGGAAACCGGTGCGAATTAAGCCCGTGGACAAGCAAGAACCGTCCCGGCTGGCCACGTTACTTGTCGTGAAATAAATCATTCCAGAACTATGATCTGGATCAATGTTTTGGTGGCAGAAATATGCTAGGGTAAGGGAAAACCACGAAAGGAGCGGGTAAATATGGAGATCAAACTTTTTGGTGCGGATGGGTGTCCGGTATGCCGTCAGCTGGAACAAACGGTCTTCGATGTCCTGGCCGAGATGGGGGTGGCCGCGGCGGTCAATAAGGTCACCGATCCCGGGGAGCGGCTGCAGTACGAGGTTTACCGGCTACCCGGTTTGATGATAGACGGGGAGTTGAAGGCCAGCGGACGGGTGCCGGCCCGCCACGAGCTCATGAACTGGGTGAAGGAAAGATCAGCTAAGTCTTAATAAAACGGGTAACCGGGTAACCAGTAGGCGGAAAGGGGGTTAGAGCTGTTATGCAAACCATAGTTTTTCGCCTTGAAGGGCTGGCCTGTCCCGAATGCGCCCGGAACACCGGAATAATACTGGAAAGACAAAAGGGAGTTAAAAAGGCCGTGGTGACCTATGCCACGGGAAAGGTGAAGGTGGAATATGATCCGGCGGTGGTAACTCCTGAGGAAATCGAAAAGGTCATTGCTAAAACCGGGTACCGGATTACCGGGAGGGGTTAGTTATGTTCAGCTTCCCGTCACAAAGAGAAAGTGCCGTTCCCGTTGCCCCGGTTGGTGGCTTGTTCCGCCTGGAACGCTTGAGGGCGCTGTGGGTGGCTTATGACAAGCTTATAATCACCTTGGGTTCTGGACTGCTCATCCTGCTGGGTTACCTGGCCGGCCGCCTGGGCTGGCCGGCGGCGGCCAACAGGTTGATGGTGCTGGCCACTCTCCTGGCCGGCTACCGGGTTGCTGCGTCAGCCTGGCAGGCTTTGCGCTTCCGGGTGGTGGGCATCAATGCCCTGGTTACCCTGGCCGCCCTGGGCGCCACCATTATCGGCGAATACTGGGAGGCGGCCGTGGTCACTTTTCTGTTTTCCCTGGGAAATTATCTGGAAGCCCGGACCATGGACAAAACCCGTGCCGCTTTGAGGAAACTGATGGAGCTGGCACCCCGGGTGGCCCGGGTGCGCCGGGAGGGAACCGAAGTGGAGGTGCCGGCGGAAGAGGTGGAACCCGGCGAGCTGGTCCTCATCCGTGCCGGGGATAAAATTCCGGTGGACGGCATGGTGGTCCGGGGGCGGGCGGCGGTCAACCAGGCGGCCATCACCGGGGAGTCCCTGCCGGTGCAGAAGGAGCCCGGGGACCACGTGTTCAGCGGTACCGTGAGTGAAAGCGGCTACCTGGAGGTGGAGGCAGAACGGACCGGTGAAGAAACCACCTTTGCCCGGATCATGCAACTGGTGGAAGAGGCCCAGGAGGAAAAGGCCAGGATCCAGCGCTGGCTGGAAAACTTCGCCCGTTACTACACTCCCGGTATTATGGCGGTTTCCGCCCTGACCTACCTGGTGACCCGGGATGCCCTGCTGGCCCTGACCCTGCTGGTAATTGCCTGTCCCGGGGCGCTGGTAATTGCCACTCCCGTTTCCATTGTAGCCGCCACGGGAAATGCCGCCCGCCACGGGGTTCTGATCAAGGGTGGGGAGCACCTGGAAAAGGCCGGGCGGATCCGGGCAGTGGTTCTGGATAAAACCGGCACTCTCACCCGGGGCCGGCCGCAGGTAAGAAAGGTGCGGGTGTGGCGCGGGTCGGAAAAGGAAATGTTGCTAAAAGCTGCTGCCGTGGAAAAACTGTCTGGGCATCCCCTGGCCAAACCCCTGGTGGAAAGGGCGGAGTCCCTGGGGACGATTCCCCTGGCAGAAGATTTTCAGGTTTACCCCGGTTGCGGGGTAACCGGTACGGTGGACGGGGAGATTATCCGGGTGGGTAACCGCCGGTTGATGCAGGAAGCCAGCATCCCCGTTCCGGTGGATGTGGAAAATTACCTGGCAGGCGAAGAGTCTGCCGGACGGACAGCCGTCCTGGTGGCCATAGGGGAGGAAATTTGGGGAGCGGTGAGCATCGCCGACGGGATCCGGGACGAAGCGAAAAATCTGGTTTCCCGGTTGAAGGCTGCCGGAGTACGCAAGGTGGTCATGCTCACCGGTGACAACCAGCGGGTGGCCCGGGCCGTGGCCCGGGAACTGGGAATGGACGAATATCAGGCGGAGGTTTTGCCGGAAGGGAAAGTGGAGGCCATCCGTCGTTTGAAGCAAGAAGGCCTGGTGGTGGCCATGGTGGGGGACGGGATCAATGATGCCCCGGCCCTGGCGGCTGCCGATGTGGGTATTGCCATGGGGGCGGCAGGGACCGACGTGGCCATGGAAACGGCGGACATCGTCCTCATGTCCGACCGCCTGGATAAGCTCCCCTACGCCATCGGCCTCAGCCGTCAGACCTTGAAAAATATCCAGCAAAATGTCACCTTTGCCATTCTGGTGGTGGCAGTTTTGCTGCTGGGTGTTATGGGCAAAAAGGTGGTGCTGGCTTCCGGCATGCTTATCCACGAAGCCAGCGTACTCCTGGTCATCCTGAACGCCATGCGACTTATGCGTTACCGGAATGGATGAGAGTTCATGTAGAAGTCGTATTTATTTTGTGGAGCTGTCCGTCAACCGTGTTACCCACGACCGGGTGGTTCTTTTAAAAGCCGCGAACTGATGGGTAAGATGATGGAGAGCAGATGGCCGTGGTGCATGGGATATCTTTCTTTTATAAGGAGATAGAAAGTAATTTAGAATTAATTTAGCTTGAGGAGTTGATTTTAGTGAGCATAAGTCCGGACTCCCCTCCCGGTATTGAGAAGCAGGATGTTGGGCAGCCGTACATAGCCATTTATTTGCGCAAAATGCTCGGCAGCAGACGTACGGCTCCCTTATCCGCCCCTTCGTGGAAGGAACTTCTCGTTTCCTGGTTTGGGACCTTTTCAGGTATCGGGGTGGTGGCCGTCCTGACCCTGGTTTACAACATGCCCATGATTGTGCCCTCCTTTGGCGCGTCTGCCCTGTTGATTTATGGTTTGCCCGATGCTCCCCTGGCCCAGCCCCGGAATGTCATTGGCGGGCATATTATTTCGGCCATATGCGGCGTAACGGTTTACGCCCTTTTCGGCCTGACCTGGTGGTCCGCGGCGCTGGCCGCCTCCCTGGCGGTACTGCTGATGCTCATTACCAGAACCGCCCACCCGCCGGGCGGCGCCACCGCCCTGGGAGCAGTGCTGGCCAAGGCTTCCCCCATGTACATACTCACGCCCGTGGCCCTGGGCGCCGCCATACTGGTACTGGTGGGGCTGATCACCAACAACCTGCTGCCGGAAAGAAAATACCCGAGATACTGGCTTTAATTAGTGAACCAGGTATAAATGGAAGGGGTTGCAGAAATGAGCAACAGGCCGGCTGTTATTCTGGAGGATGTGGAAGCCGCCCTGCAGCAAGCGGGGAAGGTGATGGATATAACTCCGGAGGATTTGCTGACTATCGTCGATTTGACCCTGGACCAGGCGGAAAAACGTCAAAGTACCTTTGAAGGCAAACAGTGGATCGGGGAAATAATGACTGTACCGGTGATTACCTGTACGCCCGATACCACCATTGAAGAAGCAGCCCGCATCCTGCTGGAAAAGAATATTCACTGCCTTCCCGTGGTTGACCAGGGGGGCAGACTGGTGGGGATCGTCACAGAATCGGATCTTATCTTTCAGTTTTCCGCAGTTCCCGCCGGCGGCTTCCTTCTGGACCTGCTTATGCGCAAGAAATTACCAAAATCCGGTCATACCATTGGGGAAATTATGGTTAAAAAGGTGACCACCGTTCATCCCGGTGATCCCATTCAAAAAGCCATTCAATTGATTATAAAACATGGTTACGGGAGAATTCCCGTGGTGGATGGGGACAACAGGGTGGTGGGCATCGTTGCCCGCAAGGACATCCTGCATTTCCTGAAATGATGCGGGTGGGATGATTATGCGGGGTAGTTTGAGCCGGAAGTTTATGATCCGGATTACCGCAATCCTGCTTTTGATTACCGGCATAAACCTTGGGCTGGATTATTATGAGCAGAAAAATCAGATCCTGCAGGAGTTAAAGGAAAAGTCCCGGGTGATTACCGGCCAGCTTCTGGCCACCAGGGAGTTTATCGCCCGTAATCAGGACCGGATCAATTACGATTCCCGGGGCCATTTTGAATTTAAAGGCCTCAACCCGGCGGCGGTGGGCCGGGGTGTGGGGGAGATATTCAACCAATCCACCGGTTACCACATTAAACAGACCCGCCTCAATCCCCGCAATCCCGGGAATGCTCCCGATGCCTTTGAAATAAAGGGACTGCAAGCCCTGGCCCAAAACCCTTCCTTGACCGAGTTTTACGGTTTTGATGAGCAGAACGGACAAAAGGTTTTCCGGTATATGGTCCCTTTGCGGGTGGAGGAATACTGCCTGCAGTGCCACGGGGAACCGGCGGGACGGCCGGATATTTCCGGTTACCCCAGGGAAGGTTACCGGGTCGGCGATCTGGGAGGGGCCATCAGCCTGATAGTGCCGGTGAACAATTTGCTTGCCGCCCTGCGGCACAACCTGCTGCGCCACCTGGGCTTCTTTTTTATTCTTTTGCTGGTCATCCTTGGCGTGGTTTACTTTTTAATACAGCGTTTGGTCACCGGGCCGTTGAACCAGTTGCGCCTGGCCGCCGTGCGCCTGGGGGAAGGGGAACTGGATCTGTCTTTTCCCAGGTTGGATAGCAGTGCGGAGATCGGCCAGCTGGCCGCCCAGTTCCGCCGGATGGCCCGGCAGTTACACGACCTGTATACCGGCCTGGAGCAAAAGGTGCAGGAGCGTACGGCCCAGCTGCAGGCGGCCAATGAACTCCTGGAACGGCAGCGGCAGGAATTGGAGAATGCCAACCGGGAGCTGGCCCGGGCCAGTGAGATGAAGTCTCGCTTTTTGGCCGGGATGAGCCATGAGATGCGCACACCCCTTACTTCCATCATTGCCTTCAGCGAATTGCTGCTGCAGGAAATAAGGGAGGAAAACAGGTTACAAAGGCAGAATTTACAGGAAATCAAAGCCAGCGCCCGGCGTCTGCTGGCTTTGATTGAGGACTTGCTGGATCTGGCCAGAATTGAGGCCGGCCGTTTCCAGCTGCACCGGGAACTGGTGGATCTGGCTGATATTTTCGAATCCATTGATAAAACCTTGAGCCCCTTGATTGAAGCCAATGGTCTCGGCTGGTACTGGGAGGTGGAGCCGGATGTGCCCCTGATGGAGGTGGACGGGGAAAAGATTCGCCGGGCCATTTTAAACCTGGCCCACAATGCGGTGAAGTTCACCCCTCCCGGCGGGCGGGTGGAGATGCGGGCCGGATTCGACCCCGGGCGGAAAGAGGTGTTCATCCGGGTGGCCGACAATGGTATGGGCATCGAACCGGAAGAGCTGGACCGGGTCTTTGAACGATTCTACCAGGCCGGCAATTCCCGGGCGCATAAATACGGGGGGTCCGGCCTGGGATTGTCCCTGGCCAGGGAACTGGTGGAACTGCACGGGGGATATATCAGTGTAACCAGTAAACCGGGGGAAGGCAGTACCTTTGTGATTCACCTGCCCGTAGCTTGAGCGCCGTGGGAGCCGGTTGCCCTCTCAGTTGCATGGTGCAAGGGCTATGCCTGAGGGAGCTCGTTAGAACGCTTATACCCTGACATGATTATGCAATATGGGTGGTTTTTTGGTTGGCATTGCACTTAAGGCATGTACGTTAATGCAGGGGGGAGAATTTTGGCCCGGATTCTGCTGGTAGATGACGAGATCAGCATCAAGCGGGTGGTGGAGCAGACCCTGGAACGGGAGGGTTTTACGGTGGACTATGCCGCCGACGGGCTGGCGGCCCGGGAGCTCTTTGCCCGCCGGCGGCCGGATCTGGTCATTCTGGATGTCATGCTGCCTGAGATTGACGGGTTTGAGCTCTGCCGGCGCTGGCGGGAGGTGAGCGACGTGCCCATTCTCATCCTTTCCGCCAAAGGGGACATTGTGGATAAAAGTGTGGGGTTTAATTGCGGTGCCGATGACTATTTAACCAAACCTTTCAGCCCGGTGGAGCTGGCTTTGCGGGTCAAGGCGCTGCTGCGCCGCAGCCGGCAGGGCCGGACGGACCGTTCGGACCGGGTGGAAGCGGCAGGCCTGCAAATAGATGCCTTTCAGCGCCGGGTGTGGGTGGAGGGGAGGGAGGTGGAGCTCACGCCAAAGGAATTTGACCTCCTGTGGTTTCTGGCCCGCCACCCCGGCCGGGTATTTACCAGGGAGCAAATCTTTGCACACGTCTGGGGCGATGACGTGTTAAGCGATTTGAGTACGGTAACCGTATTCATGCGCCGGCTGCGGGAAAAAATCGAGGCCGATCCCCGCAAGCCCCGCTATCTGAAAACCATCTGGGGTGTGGGTTACAAATTTGTTGCCGAGTAATGCCTGAATTTCATTTCCCTCACCCGCCATCAGTGAATATTCAGTGAAGCCGCTTTCCCAGCGATGGTGCTATTCAGCACCATCGCTGCGTAATGAGCCCAGAACCCACAGATGTTCGGATGTTGCTAAAGGAAAATATACACGGATTAATACAATTCACTTCGAAATCACCTTAATTACCTTATACCGGTGAGTGCCGGGCGGGTACACTGGATATACGCCCCAGAGTTATTAATAGCTTTTAAGTTTACCTTAAGAATTTGTTAATAAATCGTTTCTGATATATTAACAGGTTTATGTTAATTTAATGTTAAAGTAGTCACAAGCACTTGCCTTTTACCGGATTACCATAAAAAGGTTTTGAATTATTCCTGTTTTGGCGGAAAATGTGCTTTTCTTAAAACCAAAACTACTATTATTTGTAAAAGGATGAATGTCCGTGGTAGAGCGAAACTTTATCAATCGTACCTGGCGTTTGTTTTCTTCCATGCGTTTCGGCTTGATTCTGCTTTGTATCCTTTCCGCAGCCCTGGCCTTTGCTTCCTTGTTCGCCCCCGGTACCGGTCAGGGATACGGGGAGACGGCGTGGCTGGTGCAGGTGCTGGGCCTGGATAACATATACCGTTCCTTCCTGTTCCGCCTCCTTTTCGGTCTATTATGCCTGAATCTCATTGCCTGTTCAATTAGCCGGTTATGTACGTTAAAAGCAACCACTTTCCCGTCCCCGGAACAGATCAAAAAGGACAACATTGAACAAATGCCCCTGGTTTACCAGGCCAGCCTGGAAACCGGCGGGCTTCTGGCAGAAGACCGCCTGGTTGATTTTTTTCGCCGGCGCCATTATTCCGTGCGCAAATACCGCGATGGGTCCACCACCTGGCTCTATGCCAGCCGGGGAAAAGCGGGCCCCTGGTTCAGCTTCGGGCTGCACATCTCCCTGGTGTTAGTGGTGGCCGGCTTTGCCTGGGGGGGAGTGGCCCGGTCGGAAACCCGGGTGGTCCTTCCCGTGGGCGAGCAGGCGGAAGTGGTCACGGGTTCCCACCAGTCTACCGGAGTGGACCGCTTTACCATCAGGCTGGATGACTTTACCACCCTTTACGATGCCAGCGGGGCCATTGATAACTGGGTGAGCAGGGTGACCATCATTGCCAATGGCCGGGAAGTGCAAACGGAGGATGTCATGGTCAACCACCCCTTTAATTATCGCGGCTATCATTTATACCAGTATTCCTACGGCCAGGCCTTAAAGGTGGAGCTTGCCGGTGGAGCACAGGGAAAGCCCCAGGCGGCGGTCCTTTTCCCCAACCGGTTTTACCGGCTGCCCGGCCTGGATCAGTACGGCATATGGTTTGGCTCCTGGAATGAAAACGGTACGGTGGACTATGCCCTTTACAAGGGGCACCAGGAAATAGCTGCGGGTACCCTCTCCACGGGCGAAAGCATTACCCTGCCCGAAAGTGCCGGGATCTTAAGCCTGGCCGGAACCAAACCCTTTTCGGTGCTGCAGGTAAAGCACGATCCCAGCATCCCCCTGGTGTTCGCCGGTTTAACCCTGATGAGTATCTTTTTCTTCCTGACCATGTTTGTGCGGCACAGGCGGTACTGGCTGCGTATGGAAGAGACGGCGGGCGGTGGGCTGAGCCTGGTTCTGGGTGGCGTAGCTTCCATGCATACCCGCGCCCTGGCCCGGGAGGAGTTTGATGGAATGGTCCGTGAAATAGAATCCAGCCTGGCCCGGTGGAAAGGGGGTGAACAGGATGTGGCTTGAACCGCTTGCCTTTAAAATTGCCTTTGGTGCCTATCTGGGGGCGGTTATTCTTTACCTGGCCGATTTTATGGCGGACAAGCCGGCTGCCGGCCGCTGGGCCGCAGCGGTAGCCTGGCTGGGTTTGCTGGGCAATAGCGCCGCCCTGGGTGCCCGGATTGCCGTTACCGGCAGGCTGCCCCTGGCCAACCTTTACGAGTACGGGTTATGCTTTGCCTGGGGGATCATGCTGGGTTACTTGTTGCTGCAGCTGAAGGTAAAGATTAAGGGACTGGGAGTATTTACGACCCTCATGGGCTTTCTGGTAGTTGCTCTGATATCCATGCTGCCCCGGGAGACCGGCGCCCTGATGCCGGCGTTGCGCAGCCAATGGCTGACCTATCATGTATTAACGGCCATTGTGGCCTACAGCGCCTTTGCCCTTTCCTTTGCCGGTGCGGTGCTTTACCTGATCGCCAGCGGGGATTCCCCCCTGTTTGCCCGCCTGCGCCGGCGCCTGCCGGACCGGGAGGTTCTGGACCGGCTGGTTTACCAGGCGGTAGTCATCGGCCTGCCCTTTCAAACTTTGTTGATTGTCACCGGGGCCATCTGGGCCCAGTATGCCTGGGGGGCCTACTGGAGCTGGGATCCCAAGGAAACCTGGTCTTTGATCACCTGGCTGGTGTACGCTGCCTACGTCCACGCCCGGTTTATGCTGGGCTGGCGGGGCCGGCCAGCGGCCTACCTGGCAGTGGCCGGTTTTATCGTGGTCATGTTTACTTTTGTGGGCGTTACCTTTTTAATGGCCGGCCAGCACAGCTACGCCTGAGGACCGTCCGGGATATCATGGAAGGGCCATTGTGCAAATATTTTAGAAACATTCCCGGCCGGCTGCCGTCCGGCGGGTGGTTTCCGGGGGAAGGGGGGTGGGAACAATGTGGGAAGATGCCGTGAATGAGGGAAAACGCGCCGGTATTGGTGACACCCGGAATAAGTCTGAACCGGGAGGGATACCGCCATCCGGTGCCGGTGATACCTCGCAGCCGGCGGAAGGCAGTGCCGGGGGGACAAATGGTGGGGATACCGGAGCCGGTGGCCGCCGGCAGAACTCTCCACCCTGGAAAGGTGCCGTTTACCGCCTGCGCCGCCGCATATGGTCCCTCCTGACCGGCCTGCTGGTGATGGTGGTGATCCTGACTGCCGGTACAAAGGCCGTGGTGTCTTACACCGACCGCCCGGAATTTTGCATCAGCTGTCACGTGATGGAACCCCAGTATGAAACCTGGTTCCATTCGTCCCACCGCCAGTGGGCGTCCTGCAGCGACTGCCATGTACCCCACCAGAACCTGGCGGCCAAGCTGGTGGGCAAGGGTGTCGACGGCACCCGGGACTTTTTCCTCTTCTATACCAACCGTGTGCCGGACCCCATTCACCTCAGCGACCGGGGCGGCCGGATAGTGCGGGAAAACTGCCTGCGCTGCCATGGTAATCTGATGGAGAACGTGATTGACCATGAGGACAGGGATTGCTGGGAATGTCACCGTTCGGTGCCCCACGGGCAGGGAACACGGTTATTAATCAATTAACCACCATAGTTTTTACGGATGCGAAAGGAGGAGATATTCTTGAAAAAAACCTGGTGGGCCTGGTTGCCGGTACTGATCCTCCTGTTACTGGCCGGATGCGCCCCGCCCAGGGCCGAAATGGTCAAAACGGCTTCCATCCCTCCAGGGGAAGTGGACCCTGCCGTTTGGGGAAAGGTCTACCCCCTGGAATACGATAGCTTCATGATGACGAAGGAGGGGGGGCAGGGCGAAAGCAAGTACAAGGGTTCTGAGCAGAAGGACAAATTAAGTGAATATCCTTTCCAGCTGGTGCTGCTGGACGGCTGGGGTATGGGGGTGGAATTCAACGAGCCCCGGGGGCACGTCTACATGCTCAAGGACCAGCTGGATGTAGACCCGTCCCGGCGCAAGGCAGGGGGCGTATGCCTTTCCTGCAAGTCGCCCTATGCACCGCAGTTGAAGGAACAGATGGGCCTGGCTTACTTCCAGCAGCCCTATGACCGGGTGCACGCCATGATCCCGCAGAATCATGCGGAACTGGGGTTATCCTGCATTGACTGTCATGACCCGGCCAATATGGATTTAAAGTTAAGCCGCTGGTTTGTAAACGATGCCCTGAAAGCCCTGGGCAAGGATCCGGCGGGTTTAACCAGGCAGGAAAAGCGCACCATGGTTTGTGCCCAGTGCCATAACACCTACGTCATTCCCAAGGATCAGAACATGAAGTCCGTGGGCCTCTTCCTGCCCTGGCAGAAATCCCAATGGGGTCACATCACCATTGAAGACATTGAAAGTGTGATCAAGTCCGACCCGGCCAACCTGGAGTGGAAGAACACCCCCACCGGGATCAAGCTGGGTCACATCCGTCACCCGGAATTTGAGCTGTATTCCAACGGCAGCGTCCACTGGCGGGCCGGGGTGGCCTGCGCCGACTGCCACATGCCCTACGAGCGGGTGGGCAGCAGCAAGATTTCCTCCCACCACGTGCAGAGCCCGCTGAAGGACAACATGAGGGCATGCACCCAGTGCCATGACCAGAGCCCGCAATGGCTGCGGGATCAGGTGATCCATATTCAGGACCGGGTGAACAATATGTATACCCGGGCCGGAAACGCCGCCGCCCAGGCGGCCAAGGCCATCGAACTGGCCAACAAGACGGCCGGGGTGAACCAGGAACTTCTGAACCAGGCCAAGCAGCTTTATGAAAAGGCCTACTACCGGGTGACCTTTATTGGCGCAGAAAACAGCATGGGCTTCCACAACCCGGAAGAAGCCCTGCGTGTGCTGGGTGACGGGCTGTATTACGCCGACCAGTCTTTGATGAAAGCCCGGGAAGCCCTGGTGAAAGCGGGGGTACAGGTGCCGGATAAATTTGACCTGGAACTTTCCAAATACGCCAAACGGGGTACCAAGGGCGTCCCCTACCGGCCGGAGCAAAACCTGGAGTTTACCTTTGACGGGACGAAATAGGTTGACAAAGCATGTATATTAATTTATCACCTCGTTGATTATGAAGTTTTATTCAAAAGCAGGTAACATAAGGAAACTCCCCCGCAAGATCGGGGGAGCTTCTTTGTGTGCGCCCGGCATGGGCGTTAACTTGGTGGTGAAAGTCCACTGCAGGCGAGGCAGCACGAGTCTGCCAGCCAAGGGAGCTAGCCGCCCCCTCCTACTCGATGGCGAGGGACACCGCTACTTTGATATGGCGGAGTACTGGGGGTGGAAGGCCAACCCGGGAAACGGTGCAAGGGGGGAGTAATGCCGATACCTGCATAAGCGTGGCCTAAAACGGGATGTTCTTACCTGCCGGAGGGAATTTACACCATAATTTGGACTTGACCGGCAGGAGATTACAAGTATAGTAAGAACTTAATAGTACGAACTTATGAGTTTCGAGATTTCAAGATTTTGGGGATTTGGTGATGGTGAGTGGCGATCTATGCTGATGGTTTTTTTCTGGATCGGGTATGGCGTACGGCTGCCGGCAATGAAGGGCAGCCGGTCACCATACTTGAGGACGTTACGGCTCATTTTCCCGGGGGTACCATCACGGCCCTGGTGGGGCCGTCGGGTTCGGGTAAAAGTTCCCTGCTGCGTCTTTTAAACCGTCTGGATGAACCCAGCCGGGGCAGGCTTTACTGGCGGGGCAAACCTCTGGAAGGGTACCCCGTGCGGGAACTGCGGCGTCAGGTGGGCATGTTGTTTCAAACCCCGGTCCTTTTTCCCGGTACCGTAGAAGAAAATCTCCTTTACGGTCCCCGGGTTACCCGCTCGGCCCCGCGCATAGAGCCGGCAGAGTTGCTGGAACAGGTCGGGCTGGACGGCGAGTTTTTGCGGCGGGAGGTAAGCGGTCTTTCCGGTGGTCAGGCCCAGCGGGTTGCCCTGGCCCGGGCACTGGCCAACCGGCCGGCGGCCCTTTTGCTGGACGAACCTACTTCAGCCCTGGACCCGGAGGCCCGGGATGAGATAGAGCTGTTAATCACGCGGCTGCAGCGGGAAAATGCCCTCACCGTGGTGTGGGTAACCCACGATGCCGCCCAGGCCCTGCGGGTAGCCCGGGTGCTGGCCGTCATGCAGAAGGGGCGCCTTACGGCCTGTGGCCCGAAGGAGGATTTCATGTGCGGCGAGGTCGATCCCTGGGTGCGCCAGTTCTTCCAGGAGGGCCGGCACACCACGCACGGGTGCTGCCGGTCGTGAGGAGAGGTGAAATCCCTTGACCGATGCAGCCCTTTTATCCACCCTGGCCCTGGTGCTGGTGTCCGTGCTTTTGTCTTTGTGGCAGCAACTGCGCCTGGAGCGGGATTTGCTGGTGGGGACGGTTCGCACCTTTTTGCAGTTGCTGGCTATCGGTTATGTGCTGACCTTTGTGTTCAGGCAGAATCGCTGGTATTTTACCGCGGGGATATTGCTGCTGATGACCCTGGTGGCCGCCCACAATGCGGCCGGAAAGGGTAAAAAGATCCCGGGGATATTCTGGCGGGTGATCCTGGCCATTGGGCTGGGGGAGGTAGTTACCCTGGGCTTGATGCTCTCACTCCACATCATCGGGGGTAGTCCCCGCTTTGTCATTCCGGTGGCGGGGATGATCGTCGGCAACGCCATGGTGGCTGCCGGCCTGGTTCTCAACCGTTTTCAAGCCGACATCCGCCTGCAAAGGCGGGAGGTGGAAGCCGCCCTGGCCCTGGGTGCATCTCCCCGGCAGGCGGTGGAAGGCGTTCTGCAGGCGGCAGTTAAAGGGGGTATGATGCCCACCATTGATTCCATGAAAACTGTGGGGCTGGTTACCCTGCCGGGGATGATGACCGGCTCCATCCTGGCCGGAGCTGATCCCCTGCTGGCGGTAAAGTACCAGATCATGGTTATGCTGATGCTCAGCAGTGCCACGGCCATTTCCAGCATTACCCTGGGGTTTACCCTTTACCGGGCTTATTTCAACCAGGCCGAGCAGATGATCATACCGGGAAACTCTGCTCGGCCGTGAGCAGTTCCAGCCAGCGTTTTAAATAAATGGGCAGGATAAAATTCTTTTTCACGTGTTCCCTGGCGTTTTGCCCCAGTTTTTCTGCCAGGGAGGGATCGCGCAATATTCTGACCACCGCCCGGGCCATTTCTCCGGTGGTGGCGGCGGCCAGCCCGGTCTGTCCGTGAATTATCTGCACCGTAATGCCGCCTACGGGGGAAGCTACCACCGGGCGGGATTTCCACATGGCCTCGGTTACGGTTAGCCCGAAACCCTCCCGTACCGACTTCTGGACCACCACTGCGGCAACCCGTTGCAGTATATTAATTTCCAGATCGCTGGTGGGGGGGAGCTCCAGGATAAAGATGTCCGGGTCATGGGCGGCTTCTTGCCGCACTTCCTGGAGCACCTGGATGCCCTCGGGGTCATCGGTGGCTCCGCCCCCCGCCAGCACCAGGCGGCACGGTACTTCCTTCCGCACCAGGCGAAAGGCCTGTACAACCCCCACCGGGTCTTTGAGGCGGTCAAACCGGGAAATTTGTACCACCAGGGGCAGGTCGGCCGGTATACCCAGCCGTTCCATAACCGCGGCAATCTCACTGGATGATACCTCCCGGTTTTTGTCCGCCAGGGGGTCGATGGCCGGGGGCATGAAGTATTGCCGGTGGCCCAGGTTCCGGGCGTAGGCCTGGATATGATAGATGGCGGCGTCACAACGCCTTGCCCAGGGGCTCAAAAAATCCCACACCTCCCGGTCCACGTCTACCGGGTCAATGTGGCAGTACCACAGCCAGCGGCCCGGGTGGCCGGGACGGATTTCGGCCAGGCCCAGGGGCTGCTGATCGTGGAGAATGACAAAGTCCGCCCGGGGGTCTACCAGGTCGTAGTTTTCCCGGGATATCCGGCGGTAGGTGTCCAGCATGGCGGGCGTTGTTTGCACGGGCACGCCGTGAAAGGCGTTGTGAAAGGTTTTGGTCACCCGGAAAAATTCCTCATCCCCCCTGATGACGTCCCAGCGCACCTCCAGGCCCGCTTCCTGCATCATGGGCACGAGGCGTTTTAAAATTTCCGCCACCCCGCCGCCGGTAAAGGTGGAATTGATGTGTTGAACCCTGCACCCCTTGAGCTGCCGGGCCAGCTCGTAAATTTCTTCAATGAGTTGTTCCCCAGCAACAGCCTGATAATCCCTGATACCGGTCATGAGTAACCCTCTTCCTCTGCAGTGTTTTCTAAACCCTTAGTATATTCGACCGGAAAATATTTTTCCTCCACCTGCCCTGGTTAGGTGGAGGAAAAATATTTGCGATGGTTCTAGGTAGTTAAGTTGAAATTTCAGCATGAGCAGCTTGCACTTTTACTGTGCCTGCAGGCCGGCCAGCAGGGCCGGGCCGGCGCTTGTGCCCAGCCTGGCGGCCCCAGCCCGGATCAGGGCCAGGGCCTGTCCGGTGGTACGAATACCCCCCGCGGCTTTTACGCCCATTTCCGGGGGTAGGTTTTCCCGCAACAGCCCCACATCTTCCACCGTGGCCCCGCCCGGGCCGAAACCGGTGCTGGTTTTTACATAGTGGGCGCCCGCCTGCCACACCAGCCGGCAGGCGGTGATTTTCTCCTCGTGGTTTAAGTAGCCCGTTTCGATAATCACCTTGACCAGCCCATCGGGCAAAAGGGCGGTCACTGCCTCCACCACTCCCCGGATATCGGCCACGACCAGGTCGTGGTTTCCTTCCTTCAAAGCGCCGATATTTATGACCATGTCCACTTCCCTGGCCCCGTTATTTATGGCCTCTTCAGCCTCTTTCTTTTTTACGGATGGCGTGGTTGCCCCCAGGGGAAAACCAATCACCGTACATACTGCCACCGTGGAACCGGCAAGTATTTTAGCGGCGTACTCCACATGCGCGGGATTGACGCATACGGCGGCAAACCCTTCCGCCATTGCTTCGGCACAAAGCCGCCGGATGTCCCGGGTGGTGGCCGTGGGCTTAAGCAGGGTATGATCGATTATGGCGGCCAACTGGTTTCTGGTCAACTGCCAACCCCCCTTGTACAATTTACTGTTCTCCAGGCAACTGGTGCAGGGAATCAGTTGTTACCCGCCGTGCCCGAAAGACTCCTTCCTGCCCTGCCTTTGCAGAAGGTTTAAAAGCAGGCTCCAAACCAGCCCTACTGCCAGCGTGGCGACCAGCACCAGGGTGGTCGGAAATTTCAGCCAGGCTAGCAAATAAACTGTGGCAATGATAATGGAAAGGATCATGAGGGGAAAAGCTACTTTAAAGAAACCCAGGAAGCTGATGGGAATACCCCTCTTTTCAGCCATGCCCACCACCACTACGTTGGCCGAAGCACCGATGATGGTGCCGTTGCCACCCAGGCAGGCTCCCAGGGAAAGGGACCACCACAGAAAGTTGAGGTTTTCAATACCCCCCAGGCGGCCCATGTCCTGGATTAAAGGAATCATGGTCGCTACAAAGGGGATGTTGTCCACAAAGGCCGAGGCCAGGGCCGAAAGCCAAAGGATCAGCATGCCCGCCGGCAGGAGCTCTCCTCCGGTAACCTCCAGGGCAAAATGGGCGATGGTTTCAATGACCCCTACTTCTTCCAGCGCTCCTACCAGGGCAAACAGGCCGATAAAGAAGAATATGACGGGCCATTCCACAGCGTGCAGGGCATGTTCCGGGTCGGAACGGGTGATTACCAGCAACAGGGCCGCCCCGGCCAGGGCTATTACCGAACTTTCCAGGTGCAGGAACTGGTGCAGGGCAAAGCCGGCAATGGTTAACCCCAGAACCCATAGGCAGGGTTTGAGCAAGGAGGCGTCTTTAATCTCGTCCCATTCTTTTAGCTCCAGGATGCTTTTTTGGTTCTCGTGGTTTGTAACCAGATCCCGGCGGTAAATGAGGCGCAGGATGGAGATGGTCACGACATAAATTACGACAACCACCGGGGTAAGGTTAATCACAAAATCCATAAACCCGAGCCCCACGGCGCTGCCGATCATGATGTTGGGCGGGTCACCGATCAGGGTAGCCGTGCCCCCAATGTTGGAAGCGATAATTTCAGAAATTAAAAAGGGCAGGGGGCTTACCTTTAGTTTATGGGCGATGGCAAATGTAACGGGCACGATGAGCAGTACCGTGGTTACATTGTCCAGGAGGGCTGAAAGTGCAGCCGTGACCAGGGCAAGCGCAGCCAGGATGCGCAGGGGTTCCCCCCGGGCCATTTTGGCCGCCTTGATGGCCAGGTACTCAAAGACTCCCGTTTCACGGGTAACACCCACGATGATCATCATCCCGGTCAGCAGGCCAATGGTGTTCCAATCGATGTAGTGGACGGCCAGTTCCGGGGTAATGATGCCGGCCAGTATGACTATCGCGGCACCACAAAAGGCGGCCACGGTACGGTGAATCTTTTCCGAAATAATTATAGCATAGGTGAGTAAAAAGACGGACGTAGCTAAAATAACTTGCGTTTGAGGGGTCAAATTTCCCATCTCCTTTCCTTCATAGTGTTTCGACAATCGTCCGGTCTTACTACGTTTGAGGAAACCACCTCCGTTGAACGCAAAAATGTGACTAATTTTCAGGTAAAATTAAAGGGGGGGGTAGTCAAATGACTACCCCCCCCGGCAGTCGGTACCGTTGCAGCCTGGCGATCATAGTCCTGAAAAGGACCTTAGACCCATGGCTTTAGCGTCCCGGGCTTTCGCCCGGTTTGCCCAACCCGTAAGCACCGTATTCTTTTTGATTTTACTTATGTAGTATTTTAGCTGATCAATCCCTGTGGAGGCAATAGAGATTTAATTATGTTTCTAATAATGCAGGTTTTTCCCGCTGGAACGTAGAAGATCCTGCAATAAAGATTGTCTTCGGGGGAGGTAGTGGTTTGTGAAAATCCTTCTGGCCGTGGATGGTTCGGAGAATTCACTGCGTGCTGCCAGAGAGGCTTTGCGCTTAAGCAAACTCAACCCGGAAGTTGCAGTAACGGCTTTATACGTGGGGCCTTCCTGTTATAAACTTTTCCCCGAACCCGGAGTTTGTGCCTGGCTTCAGCAAAAAGAGCTGGATCAAGAAATAGAAGCCCGGGCGGAAAAAGTCTTTGCCGCCGTAGAAGAGATTTTTCGGGCGGAAGGCCAGGCCATAGCCACGGCGGTGGAACGGGGGGATGCGGCCGAAGCCATTTGCCGGCTGGCCGCGGAGGGTCAATTTGACCTGATTGTCGTTGGAAGCCGCGGTTATGGCGATGTTAAGTCCCTTTTTCTGGGCAGCGTGAGCCATAAAGTGCTGCACCTGGCCCCCTGCCCGGTAGTGGTTGTCAGGTGAAGTAAGAGTCAATTGTATTTGCCCGGGCTTATACCGGTGAAAAGTAAGGGCGATTTCTTAAGAAGGCGGTTGTGAAAACACACGAGATAAGCGTCCCGGGGTATAATATAAAAGTACTTTCCTGCGGGAGGGAAATTGATCATGTCCACGATTCTGTCCCTGGTGAGAAGCCGGTATTCCGTAAGGCACTATAAGTCCGACCCGGTGCCCGAGGCACTGCTGGATCAACTCCTGGAAGCGGCCCGCTGGGCTCCATCTGCCGGTAACCTGCAGCCCTGGTTTTTCTACGTGGTTACCCGGCAGGAAAAAAAAGAAGCCCTGGCCCAGGCCGCTTTAAATCAACGCTTTATTGCCCAGGCACCCGTGGCGATTGTGGTATGCGCCGAACCGGAACGCTCGGCCCGGGTTTACGGTGAGCGGGGGCGGCGGCTTTATTGTTACCAGGATACGGCTGCGGCAGTACAAAATATTCTCCTCACCGCAAATGCCCTGGGCCTGGGAACCTGCTGGGTGGGTGCTTTTGACGAGGACCGGGTGAGGGAGTGCCTGGGTATCCCCGCTGAGCGTATACCCGTGGCCATTGTTCCAGTAGGATACCCGGCCGACGATCCGGCCCGCAGGCCCAAGAGAAGAGAAATAGAAGATATTGTAAGCTACATATAAGCAACCGGCCGTATTTCCGGCCGGTTTTTTTGGTAACGGCTATACATTTCCTGTAAATCTCCTGCGGGCATAGCGGGCCCGTTTTATGGCCGGTATGCGTTCGGCCGGACCAAAGAGAAGGCTGTTGGTGGGACAGGCGGTAACGCATGCCGGTTTGAGCCCCGCATCAATACGGTCTTTGCAGTAATCGCATTTAACAGCTATACCCTTCTCTTCATCCCACTGGGGCGCACCCCAGGGGCAGGCCATAATGCAGCTTTTGCATCCCACACACAGTTCCTGGTCAATGAACACAATGCCGTCTTTTGGTCGTTTTTGTACGGCCCCGATGGGACAGGCCTGCACGCAATAGGGATCCTCGCAGTGATGACAGGTCGTGAAAACATACGTTGCCCTTGCCTGACCGTTTCTGACAACAGGGCTGGTCACAACAACCTTATTTGGCTTGGGCCCCACCCCAAGACCCTTGTTTACTTTGCACTGTACTTCACAACTGCGGCAAAAAATGCACCTTTGCTCGTCCTGGTACAAATAATAGCGGCTCATCAGTTAACCCCCTGACTTTTTGCTCACCTTACGGTTGCAAAGACATGCTGTAACGCCAGGCTTCCCCCCACCAGGTCGGTGATGTTTTTCCCTTTGATATTGACTATAGTTCGATATATTCATTAGAACACCTTCTTAAAAGTATTAATTTTTTTAATAAGCATTCAACGGAATTCATAGCAGTCTGTTCCGGGTTTACATTAAGTAAAGCGAGGAAGAAAAAAACAAACCCCGAAAAACGGGGTTTGTACATAACTGGGGCAGAATTGTAAGGACAGGCGATTTACATAATCCATCGAGCCAGCTTATCGGGATCCACAATGCTGATAGTTCTTCCTTCATAAGCAATGCTTTTTTCCTGCTTGAAGGTGTTCAATAGGGAGGTTACCGTTTGCCGGGAGGTTCCCACCATATTTGCCAGTTCTTCGTGGGTAAGCTGCACGCCCAGTTTAATGCCGTTTTTGGTTTCCATGCCGCAGCGTTCGCCCATTTTTAACAGGGTCAGGGCCAGCCGCCCGGGAGCCTGCCAGCAAACCATCTCGTGAATTATCTGTTCCGCTTCCCGCATGCGCACCCCCAGCAATTTGGCAACTTTAATCGCGAGAAAAGGATGGGCACCCATTAGCTCTTCAAATTTGTTTTTACGCAAAACCACCAGGCTGACGTTGCTGATTGCACCGGCAAAGCAGGTGCGTTCCCCTCCCCACAGGGCTTCGGCCAGACCCATTAGCTCCCCGGGGCTGCGGATACTGCCTACGGTAACCCGGCGGCCGTCGGCATTTAAGCGGTAGATTTTTACCCAGCCGCTTTCCACCAGGTAGACCCGGTCGGCCGGATCACCGGCGGCAAAAATGACATGACCTTTCGGGTAATGCACCGTAAATCCAGCCTGGCGAATAATTGCCTTTTCCACGTCATTTAATGCTGCTGTTTCCAGGTGCGGTAGTGACATGCCGTCTATCCCCCCCGGTAAAGAAAGGGTTGTTTACAACTATTTATTCGAAAAATTCTTGGAACTATTAAGTAACAAACGCCTCCGCGCAAAAAAGAAGGTTAACATGTTTAGCATTTATTATATTCCCAATTAGCCGGGTTTGTCAATGGTTGTTCCGGAAAGCAGCACAGTGTGTGTGCTGGGGTTGAAAAACGCCCTTATGAAAATATGTTTAACAAGTGTCGGATGGATGACAATTATATTGTCTTTAAGATGACCTTTATATTGTCTTGCTTCTGACATTAACATGTTATTACATTGATTATATTTAATTATAACACATAGGGTGTATCTTGTTTTAAAAAACCATTCAGGGAGGTGAATTTTTTGTGCGGTGCTCGTGTCAAGGGAGGTGATTCCGCAGTACATTAAAATCTGGTTGTTTTCTCATGCCTTTATTATTCTTATGTGATTGTGAGTACAAACTTTATTCCCATTTCTTATATTTTTCGAATGAATAAGCGCTTGAACTTATAGGAGTGTTCATCACTGATTACGGGGGAGGATTGAATGAAAAAGGGGATTATCAATAAAATTGCCCTGGCCACACTGCTTCTGATGCTGGCCGTTCTGGTTTTAGGGGCCAGCGGCGTGGGGGCGCAGCAGGAAACAGGGAAAAACGCTCAAGTGCAGGTGGTAGGCAGTGACCTTGGCCTGAAGGGAAAACTGGGCAAAGCGATTGCTAAAGCCCCGGTGGGCACGGGCAAGGGGCAGATCGATCCCAACGCGCCCAGGGGAGCCTTTGGCATTCCCGGAGCGCCAAAGATCAACTACCTGGTCGCTATCCTGTGGGCGATCTGGGTGGGCTGGATCTTCTCCACGGTGGGCGCCTTTGGAGGCATCATGGCCGGGGTGGGTCATATGACCGTTTACGGCCTGGGTGACTATATCAAAACCTTTAAGAAAACTGCCCCCCAATTGAACAAACTGCTCACCGACAGCATCCGTACCTCCAACCAGTGGCTGGTAGGCCTGTCGTCTTTATTAAGCACCGTCAACTATCTCAGGGCCAAGCGTTTGGCCTGGCCGCTGGGCCTTGCCCTGGGATTGGGTTCTATAGCGGGGGCTGTGGCCATTCCCGCTCTGACCGGCGGCAAGGTCAGCTTCAGCCAGTACCAGGGTTGGTTCGGTCTCTTTGTGTTTGTTGTGGGTGGCGTTCTTTTGTATGAAACGACCCCCAGGGGGCAGGCCAGCAAGAAGGCGGCCAAAGAAGCGGCCAGGGCCTTTGAGCAGAGCATCAAAGAAAAGAAAGACGAAGCTATCCAGGGGATCACGGTCACCCAGTGGGGACTGACGAACATTAAGTTCTCCTTCTTAGGTGTGGAATTTCGATTCAATCCCATCTGGGCCTTCATCGGCGGTGTTGTGATCGCTGCCATTTCAGCCTTCCTCGGTGTGGGCGGCGGCTTTTTGTACGTGCCCTACCTGACCAGTATCGTGGGCCTGCCCATGTTTGTGGTGGCGGGTACCTCCGCCATGGCCGTTCTGGTGAGCATGCTGACCAGTATCACCACCTACATCACCGTGGCCGGTGCCGCCATGGACTGGGGCATGATTGGGGTGGAGTTAATCGGTGTATTTATTGGTTCCATGATTGGCCCGCGCACCCAGAAATACATCCCGGACATCTGGCTGAAGAGATTGTTTGTCGTTCTCGCCCTATACGTAGGCCTCGGTTACTTCAGCAAGGGATTCTTTGGGAAAGCCTGGGTACCGATGTAAGAATTCGCTTAACAAATATTCCGCGCCAGGTTCCCCGGGCTACCCCGGGGAACCTGGCTGCGACTACCTGATAAACGGGGGCTTGAAAATATGGGCCTTTGGGAACTGGTGGATAAGTTCTTAATTATTTTTTACAGGATCAGCGGCCACCCGGTTTTTGATTACTTTCTGGGTACTTTCCTGGTGGCGCTAATGGCGGTAGTCATCGGGGAGTTCACCATCTCCGTAGTGTTTCTGGTGAACAAAAACCACCTGGACCGGCTGAACACCCGGCTGGCGGATTTGCAGCAGCTGACCATGGCGGCTTTAAAACTGGGGGACAAGAAAAGCTATGACGCATGCAACAAAGAAGCCAACGACGCCTTTGGTCGGGTTTTCTTCAACATGTTTGGCCTGTCGGCGGCCGCCCTGTGGCCCGCTTTCTTTGCCCTTGCCTGGATGCAGCAGCGTTTTGCCGGCATCGACTTTCCCATACCCTTTACCGGCCTGGCCGTAAATTACGTGTTTACTTTTCTCATCTGCTACATCCTCGCCCGCGTGTTTTTCGGGCGGGTAAAAAACCGGCTTCCCTATTTCAGGGGCATACACCAGATGCTCATGGCCTATGAAGAAAACTCCGGCAAAAGCCAGGTTGTTTTATAAGACGCCATGTCGCTATCAGCGGCAAAAGCGCTCAGACAACTAAAAACTAAAACTTGGAGGCTTCCCTTATGGAAACTGTCTACAGCATTTGTTTCATGTGCACGGTAAGATGTCCCATTAAAGTAATGGTGGAAAATGACAACGTTAAGCTGATTGAAGGCAACCCCCACGTTGCCGGTATTGAAGGGAGCATCTGCCCGAAAGGGGCAGCCGGGGTCAGCCTTTTAAACGATGACGAGAGACTGAAAAGGCCCTTAATCCGCACCGGCCCCAGGGGGTCCGGTCAATGGCGGGAAGCATCATGGGAGGAAGCGCTGGACTACGTGGCGGCAAAGCTCGCCGAGGTCAAAGAAAAATACGGCGGGCGCAGCATCGCCCTGACCGAAAGGGCACACCTCAACTCCCACATCAGCAAAACCTTTATGAAGGCCCTGGGGTCTCCCAACTATTTCACCCACGACTCCTGCTGCAAGGGCTCCCTGAACACCGCCTTCCGGACCTTAACCGGCTATACCGACGGGCAGGTGGGCGTGGACCTGGGGAAGGCCAAGCACGTGATCCTTTACGGCCGTAATCTTTTTGAATCTTTGGAACTCAAACCGGTCAAGCAATTGATCCAGGCTCTTGACAGTGGGGCCAAACTCACTTACATCGACCCGCGGGTAAGCGTTACGGCCACCAAGGCCCACAAATACCTCATGATCAGGCCCGGAACCGACCTGGCCCTGAACTATGCCTTAATGCACGTGATTTTAAAAGAAGGCCTGTACGATAAAGAATACGTCAACCGCTGGGTTCTCGGTTTAAAGGAACTCCAGCAATTTGTCGAGCCCTACACCCCGGAATGGGCGGAAAAGGAAACCGGCATTCCCGCTTACGAAATTGTTTCTCTGGCCCGGGAGGCCAGCGAGGCCAAACCGGCGGTAATATTCCACTACGGATACCGTTGTTCACACTATCTCAACGAAATTTACTTCAGAAGATCCATTATCATGTTGAACGCCCTCATGGGCAGCATAGAAGCTCCCGGAGGCCTCTTCTTCAAGAAAGGCGCCAGGGATGTGGGCAAAAAGCCCCTCAACAAGTTAACGGATCAAGACCTGCCCAGGGTAACCGAAGAAAGATGCGACGGGGTGGGCACCCCCAAATTTCCTCTGCCCGACCCGGCCCACGGGGTGGTTCAGATGCTGCCGAAGGCCATACTGGAAGAAGATCCCTACCCGGTGAAGGCGTTGCTCGTCTGGCGGTTTAACCCGTTGCTTTCCATACCCGACTACGAAAACACAAGGCGTGCTCTGGAAAAGCTCGACCTCGTCGTTACTATAGATATCCAGTTCAGCGAAACGGCCTGGTATTCGGACGTCATCCTGCCGGAATCCATCTACCTGGAAAGGGGAGACTCCATCCAGGAAGCAAACGGCTTAAAGCCCGCATTATACCTGCGCCGGCCCGCGGTGACACCCCGCTATGACACCAAACCGGGATGGGAAATCATGAAGAACCTGGCCGACCGGCTGGGCATCGGCCAGTACTTCCCCTATCAAACGCTGGAAGATCTGTGGGCTTACCAGTTGCAGGGCACCGGCATCAAAATCAGCGACTTTGACGCCAAGGGCTATGTATCCTTGAGCGACGAGCCCATTTACTGGGACCGCAAAGACGGGATCAAGTTTAAAACCCCCTCCGGCAAAATTGAATTTGTGTCCAGCTTGCTGGAGGAAAACGGGTTCCCGTCCTTCCCGGCCTACGAACCCGTTGCCGCGCCGCCGGAAGGATACTTCCGCCTGATGATCGGCAGGACCGCGGCTCATACCCATGTATCGACGCAAAACAATCCGCTTTTAAACGAGCTGGTGCCTGAAAACGTCTTATGGATTAATACCCGCCAGGCAGCAAAGCTGGGCATTAAAAACGGCCAGATGGTGGAAGTCATATCCTCCCGGGGCCGGGATACCATCCGTGCTTTTGTAACGGACCTCATCCACCCGGAAGCCGTTTTCATGCTGCACGGTTTTGGTCACAAGGTACCCGTGCAGTCCAGGTGCTACGGCAAGGGAGCCATGGACGCCATGTTGCAGGAAAACGTCACTGATATGGTGGGTGGCAGCCCGGCTTTACAACATATCTTCGTCACCGTAAGGCCAATTAAGTGATATGTTGGGAGGCTAATCAATGAGCAAGTATTACCTGTACCAGGACGAAAAAAGATGCATTTCCTGCCGCAGCTGTGAAGTCCAGTGCAAGGTCAACAAGGGGATTGATGTGGGGCCAAAACCGAACCAGGTGGTGGTGGTAGGCCCGGTTAAGATAGATAGTCGGCCGAAGGCAACCAATGTTTTTATCGCTTGCTTCCATTGTGAGGAACCCTGGTGCGTACCGGCCTGTCCCACCGGCGCCGTGCAGAAACGTGCCAAGGACGGCATTGTGTTCATTGACCAGGAGTTATGTGTGGGGTGCAAGAGCTGCATCATGGCCTGCCCATGGGGGGCGCCCCAATGGGACGTTAAGAAAGGCAAGGCCGTAAAATGCGATTACTGCAAAGACCGTATTGATGCGGGGCTCAAGCCGGCATGCGTTACCGCCTGTCCCACCAGCAGCCTCCTCTTTGGCCCGGCCGAGCGCATGCCGGACATAAAACGAGTCCGCTATGTCCACCAAATAGTTACGGTGGGGCATAGTTAAAAAGGAGTAGGGTTTCTATGGCAAAAGTTACCTGCAGCGTTAAAAAGGCAGAGGAAATTGTAAAATCCTATTTAGATTTTTACAGGCTTTGCGGCCAGTGCCGCTCAAATCTAAACACGGCTTTAAACCTGCTGGGCAGGATACGGAGCGGAAAGGCTCGCCTTGGTGACCTGGAGGGCCTGCTGACATTGGTTAACAGGTTGCACCTTACGTGCCACTGCGGCCAGGGTAAGCGTGTGGCGCCGGAAGTTATGAATATTTTACGGGAAGACAGGGACGATTTCATTGTGCACATTGAGAACCGGGTATGTCCCGCTTCCGAGTGTCCCCAGTTGGTGCTCGCACCCTGCCAGGCGGCCTGTCCGGCAGGTATCGATATCCCAAATTATGTTGCACTGGTAGGACAGGGCAAGTATACCGAAGCTTTGCAGCTAATATTGGAGGATGTTCCCTTGCCCGGTGTTCTGGGGCGTATTTGCGAACATCCCTGTGAGCGTGCCTGTCGCAGGGGTGAGGTTGACGCACCCATATCTATCTGTGCCCTGAAAAGGCTGGCTTACGACCAGGTCCGGGAGATCAGGGAAAAAATAAACCTTTTTTCGCTGCGACCCGTAAGAAAATCCGACAAGAAAGTTGCAGTGGTCGGTTCAGGCCCTGCCGGCCTGTCCTGCGCCTATTTCCTGGCTAAGAGAGGTTACGCCGTAACTATCTTTGAAGCCATGCCCGAGCCGGGGGGAATGCTCGCCTACGGCATTCCCCCGTACCGGCTTCCCCGGGAAGTTCTCCGGGATGAAATATCCCGCATCCAGGCCATGGGCGTGGAGATCAGGTTGAACAGCCCAATTACCGGGGAATACGGAATTGAGGCTTTGATGAAAGACGGTTACGCGGCAGTGTTTTTAGGTACCGGAGCCTGGAAAGGCTCCATCCCCATCCCCAATCATGAGTGCTTCAAGGGTGTTATGGACGGGGTGACCTTTCTCAGGACAGTAAACCAAAGTTTGTTGACGGGAACCGGTGAACCTGAGGTGGAGGTCCGCGGCAAGAGAGTGGTTGTTGTGGGCGGCGGCAACGTGGCCATTGACGCCGCACGGGTAGCCCGGCGTCTTGGGGCCCGGGAAGTGAGGATCATTTACCGGCGGACGCGCCGGGAAATGCCTGCTCTGGATGAAGAAATAGAAGCGGCCGAAAGGGAAGGAGTAATCCTGGGATACCTTATTTCTCCCACGGGGCTGGGGGGTCAGGACCGGCGTCTCCAGTACATTGAGTGCATACGCAATACTTTGAGCGAGCCCGATGCAACCGGCCGCTGCTGGCCGGTCCCCATCAAGAATTCAGAGTTCAAGATGGAAGCCGACATAGTTATTTTTGCCGTAGGTCAGAAGCCGGACCTTTCATTTATCAATGAGGGGCGGGAGTCACCGGATGTACTGGTTTCCCGGGATCGTATTGTCGTCAATCCGGATACCATGGAAACATCCCGGCCGGGAGTTTTTGCAGGGGGCGATGTTGTTACCGGGCCCGCAAGCGCCATCAAGGCCGTTGCTGCCGGGAAACGAGCGGCTGCCGCTATAGATGCCTATTTGCGTGGAGAAAAACCTTCAGCCGCCATAAAGTATCCGGTTAAAAGAAAAATTGCCGCCCTTATGCAGGTTACTGCTCAGGAAAAAAGTCACTCCCGGGTCTATTCCTTTGAGGAACAGTACCTGCCCGCGAAACAACATACGTTTGAGGAAGTAATGGAGGGTCTTGGACCGGAAGCCGGTGCGGTGGAAGCAGGCAGGTGCCTGCGGTGCGATCTTTGCATTGCCTGCGGGAAATGTGTTGATACCTGCCGCAAAGTGGGGGCAGAAGCCATTCAACTGGGTTACGTTGAAGGCAGCAGGGGAACTGCAACTGATTTTGCACGCCCGGGCGATAAATGTATCGGATGTGGCAGTTGTTCCGTTAATTGTCCTACCGGGGCCATAACCATAAACGATGAAGGCGGCTTCAGGGAAATGCGCATGGGCGGGACGCTGATGAGCCGTCTGGAACTGTTTACCTGCCGGATTTGCGGTCAACCCTATGCCACATCAAAACATCTTGACTTTGTGAATGAACGTTTAAAAGATTGCCCGAGCCGCCTCCACAGCACAACCGATATATGTCCCGACTGCTTACGCCGGGTATGGGCCCACCAAATCTGCGGCAGGGAGTTCCACCCGGTAGATTGGACCGAACTGGTTTCCATGGGGTTGGAACAAGAAGCTCTGGAAACAGAAAAAGATACGGTTGAAATCTTCTGGACTTCCCGGGAGGAACGGGAGGTCATGGAGCGGATAAGGCCCCAGATGCAGAAAATTCATGCTCTGGTCAGTGAACTGTCTACGGTTGTCCATGGCCCCGGCCGGCTCTCTTTAGAAGCGGGTCGGATCCTGAAAATGATTACCGATGTGGCTGAACAGGTCAACCTGCTCGCTCTCAACGCTTCAATTGAAGCCGTCAGGATTGGGGGCCAGGGAAACGAATTTTCCGCATTGTTGAATGAGGTGCATGAACTGGCCGCACAATCCACCCGGGTGGCGACGGAGATTGGTGTTTTCACCCACAGGGTGCGGCAGGAGATTTCCTCCGGCGCTGGCGGGGAGAACGATGCCGGTGACGGCAGTTTTGCCGCGGGGGAGGGTGTCCTGCTTACCGTTGAAACGAGAAAGCACTTCAATGACATTGTGCAACATGTAGAGAACGTTATCCGGCAGGTGGGGAGGGTGGCCCGCATTGCCGGGGAATTAAGTGCCAGGCAGGAGGAAACTGTCCTGGTCGAGGAAAAGTCGGCCTAGTATACGATACCCGGAGTGTTTTGGAACCATGCACTCCGGGTGTACCTTGAATGCGGTAATGCGGATAGAGCGAGGCGATTAAGGCCATGAAAGATTTTCTTGCCAGCATCAAGACCCGCATTTTGCTCCCGTTACTGGTTTTATCGGCGGCAGGCTTTGGACTGCTGGCTTTTTACAATTACAGCCAGACTAAGAGTTTGATTATCCAGCAGGAAAAACAGCACTTTCAGTCCATACAGGCCTTTGTGGAAAACGACCTGGCTGAAATCACCCGGAGCATTCGACTGGGTATAGAAAGCGTGGTTAATAACCCCCAGGTGCAGGAAGCATTTGCGGCCAGGGACCGGGAAAAGCTGAAAGCACTTACCGCTCCCATCTGGGAACAAGTTAAAGACGACGGAATTGAACAATTCCAGTTCCACCTTCCCCCGGCCACCGCCTTTTTACGCCTGCATATGCCCAACAAATATGGGGATGACCTTTCTTCCTTCCGAGCTACGGTGGTGGAGGCCAACCGGAGCAAAAAGCCGGTGGCCGGCCTGGAAGAGGGACGGGGCGGTTACGGTTTTCGCGTGGTGATCCCGGTGTTCTACCAGGGCCGGCATGTGGGCAGCGCCGAGTACGGCCAGGGATTTAACCAGGCTCTATTAACCAAATGGAAGGAGCGGCTGGGGGCGGATTTTTTTGTTTACCGGCGCGGGGACAGGGGTATCTCCCTGGTGGACAGCGGCAACCTGCTGGCGGCTACGGCGGACAAAGATACATATCCTGTGGACGAGGGTTTAATTAAGGCCTGCCTGGAACAGGGGAAGGCTCAGGTAACGTACATAAACGACGGCCGCCAGGCGGTGCAGTTGCTTCCCTTGAAGGACTACTCCGGGGCGACCGTTGCCTATGTCAAGGTTGTTTTAAACCGGGAAGGGATGCTGTCCCAACTTAATGCAGCCATGTTTAATCTTTTTACCGTTTTCCTGGTTACCGGTATCCTGGTTTTAGGTATTATCTACATGCTTCTGCGGCGTTCCTTGAACCCCATCACCAGGCTGGTGGGAGAAATGGCGCGCGCGGGCGAGGGTGATCTCACGGTTTCTCCCGTATGCTCTTCCCGGGATGAAGTGGGCCACCTTACAAACAGTTTCTGCCGCATGATTGAAAGCATTCGCTCCCTGGTCGGCCAGGCGCTTGCCACCGCACGCCAGCTTTCGGCGGCAGGCCAGGATTTATCGGTTTCCATTCAGCAGGTTTCCGCGGGGGCCCAGGAGACGGCAGGTATAGCCGACAGCCTGGCCCAGGTTGCCGCCCAGTTGAATCATGGGGTTGAGGAACTGGAAAAGGCTGCCGGGGACGCATCCCGCACGGCCCGGGGAGGGGAAGAGGCCATGGAACGGCTGCGCTCCCAGATGGAAAAAATTCAGGGCCTGGTTAGTGAGCTCTCCACCGTCGTTCATGGCCTGGGGCGGCGTTCCCAGGAAATAGGACGTATAGTGGAAATGATTACCAACATAGCTGAACAGACCAACCTGCTGGCCCTCAATGCTTCTATAGAAGCAGCCCGGGCCGGGGAACACGGCAAGGGATTTTCCGTGGTGGCCGATGAGGTGCGCAAGCTGGCCGAGCAGTCCGCCCGGGCGGCCACGGAGATCGGCGTTTACATCCATGAAGTACAACAGGAAACCGCCAGGGGTGTTAATGATATGGAAAAAAGTGTACAAAGCATGCGGGAGGGCGTCCAGCTTGCTGTTGAAACCGGGAAACACTTTAATGCTATCGTACAACAGGTCGAGCACATTGCCCGGCAGGTGGACCGGGTCGCCCGGGCCACCGGTGAAGTAAGTGCGGCCAGCCAGGAAGTGGCCGCCGCGGCCGGCGAACAGTCGGGAACAGTGGAGCGGATAGCCCGGGCCGCCAATGAGCTTTCTTCCATGGCCGAAGAACTGGAAGCCCGTGTGAGCCGTTTTAAGTTGAATTAACCCGGTTCTACTTCATCTAAGGAAAGGGTAGTTACCCTGGTAAATTCACCGCGTTCCTTTTCTTCCGGGGTGGCCGCCTGCTCCAAAAGATCTTCATTTCCCGGCGCAAACCGGGGTTCCTTTTTCCCGGGTCTTTTCACCCCTGGTGCTTTGTTCCTGGCCGGCATGGTTTCCATTCCACCTTTTGTTCCTGCCTGCCTGTGTGATTTAGGCAAGGGATTGGGAGAATGCTTAATTTTAAAATTTCCCAGGGCATTGTTCCCTATGCATTGTTCATTTACCAAGGCCCCGGGCGGCAGCCAGCAACTGTTCAGCCCGGCGCACAATGGGCAGTTCTACCATTTTCCCTTCCACCTGTATGACGCCGCTGCCGGCGGCCTGGGCCCGGGCAAAGGCCTCTACCACCTTCTCCGCCCAGGCGATTTCCTCAGCGCCGGGGGTGAAGACCTCATTCACCGGCGCCACCTGGGCCGGGTGGATCACCAGCTTGCCCTGGAAGCCCAGTTTACGGGCACGGCGAGCGTCTTCCACCAGGAAGGAAATGTCCCTGAAGTCGGGGTTTACGGTATCCAGGGGCGGGGCGATGCCTGCCGCCCGGGAAGCCACCACCAACTGGTTGCGGGCGAAAAATAATTCTTCGCCCTCCAGCGAGTAGGGCACGCCGATATCCATGGTATAATCGTTGCCTCCAAAAGCCAGGCAACTTACCCGGGGGGCGGCGGCAATTTCCCCGGCCCGGGCTATGCCCCGGGCATTTTCTACAAAGGGGATTAATTTAATCTTGCCTACGGGTAAATTATGTTGCTGCTCCAGGAGGGAGAGCAACCAGTCTACCCGGCGTACCTCTTCCCCCGACTCGGCCTTGGCCAGCATCAGCCCCTCTACGGGCAAATCCACCACCATTTGCAGATCCTGCAGGATATGGGGCGAGCTGGCACCGTTTATGCGCACAAAGACGGGGATGGGACGGGGAACACTCAGGGTTTGGCGGATCTGCTGGCGGGCTTTTTCCTTTTTGGTTTCGGCAACGGCATCCTCCAGGTCGAGGACGACCGCATCGGCCCCGGCTGCAAAGGCCTTCTCTCCTTTACGCGGATCGTCACCGGGAGTGAAAAGAAGTGTGCGTAGTGGAAACATTCAGAAAGCACCATCCTTATTGAAATTATTCCCGGGGCTTTTCGCAAAATCCGGTTCAACCTGCTACTTGCCAGCGGGCTCTTTTTTATGGGACAATGGTGTTATAGATCAGTTTGGCATCTTGTTTTTAACCCTGGTATAATTGCTTTTTATTCTTTCCGTACGGGTTTAAATCCTGCCGTTGTTAACAGGTGGTGGAGGTGTGGGTTTTGCGGGAAATTGCCTTGCCGGATTTTATTGGCGAATCGGAGCACGGAATGATCGTAATGGTTTCGGCGCTGGAGGATGAGCTTGAACCGCTATTCCGGCGCTTTAACCGGGGCGAAAAGGTTCCCTACCGTTTTGGCTGGCAACTGGTACCCATTGATGGCCGGAACTACCTGGTCACGCTGGACTTAAACTGGGAAGGCGGGCACGAAGTGGCCATCGGTTTTACCCCGGAAATGTGGGATATCCTGCCTGCCGTACGGCACAAAGACCTCACTGTCGTCACCGACTGGGACCTGGTTGGCCAGGAGACAAAAATTTCCCCCTCCAGGGCCCTGGTTATCCGCCAGGCCTACCGGGGGTTGGATGAATTAATCCGGCAGGTGGCCCAGGTGATGCCGCCACTGGAGGAATTAGAAAAACTGCAGGAAATTCTGGCCGGGTGCGTGGATCCGGGTCAGCTTCATTAATTCATTTTCCAAAGAATAACCCGGCCTTCCCGGGGGCCAAACTAGAGGAGCGAGGGGGCCGGGTCAATGCTGCTATCAATTTACCGCACGGTGCTAATTTATTTTATTGTGCTGCTGGTAGTTCGCCTGATGGGCAAGCGGGAAATTGGTCAGCTTTCGCCCTTTGATTTTGTGGTGGCCATCATTATTGCCGAACTGGCGGCCATTCCCATGGAGTCCACCAGTATTCCCTTATGGAGAGGGATCATTCCCCTGGTTACCCTGGGAATTCTGGAAGTCGTGCTCAGCTTCCTGGCCCTGCACAGTCCCTTCCTGCGCCGGCTGCTGGACGGTGAACCCCAGGTGGTAATCCGGAACGGGCGCATTATCAAGGATGAACTGCGCCGGGCGCGCTATAATTTAAACGACCTTCTGGCCCAGCTCAGGGAGAAGGGAATTGTAAATGTGGGTGACGTGGAGTTCGGGGTGCTGGAAACTTCGGGCAAGCTGAGCGTAATCCCCAAATCCCAAAAACGTCCCGTTACACCTGAGGATCTTGGCCTGCCAACCAGTTATGAAGGTTTACCGGCCGTGCTGGTGATGGATGGGCAGGTTTTAAAGGACAACCTGCGTCTGGTCGGCCTCGATGAGGCGTGGCTGAGGGAACACCTGGCTGCGGCCGGCCTGGAGCCAGAGCGGGTTTTTCTGGCCACCCTGGGCACCGACGGCCGGCTGTTTATTAATGAAGAAGAATGAGGTAAACAGCCCACCTGCGGCGAGTTAAGTAGTTAGTAGTTATTACGATCTGGAACACAACTCAGTGAAGTTCATATCTAGCTTTATTTTCACAGAAAAGAAGGAATATGCATTTTAAAGTAGAATTAACTGGTAAAAATAAGGCGGGGCGGAACGGATGTTTGAAATTACAAGGCGCCACCAGCTAATTATTTTGATCGTTGCAGCCATACTGATTTTTGGTGGTGGCTATCGCTATGCCTTATGGCAGCAGCGGACCGGTGCTGAAAGCAAACCGGCATTGGAACAACTAAATCCTTCGGAGAACCTTGAAGCAAAAGAATTGGTGGTTCATGTTGCCGGTGCAGTGGAAAAGCCGGGAGTATACCGCCTTTCAGCCGGTGCGAGGGTGCAGGATGCGATCAAAATGGCCGTTGCCATTCCGGAAGCGGATCTGGATTTGTTAAACCTGGCCGCACCCCTGGCCGACGGGCAAAAACTGGTTGTTCCGCTAAAACAACCTGGTTTAAACGGGGGCGCGGTGCCTTTGCAGAACATGTCTGGTTCTGCTCCCGTTAATGCCACTTTGCGCAATAATCCTTTTGCTCAACCATCTGGTAATTCACCAGCCTCCGGGGCTGGTTCGCTGGTGAACATCAACACCGCCGATCAAAAGGAACTGGAAACCCTGCCCGGAATCGGGCCTTCCCTGGCCCAGCGCATCATCCAGTACCGGGAAACCAACGGGCCATTTAAAGTGCCCGAGGACATTAAAAATGTTTCCGGCATCGGGGATAAAAGGTTTGAGCAGCTCAAGGATCGCATAACGGTATATTAGCCAGTTTAAAGTCTTCCCTGTCCGCCGCGTTTTATCCCAGAAGGTGCGTGGTTCCGTTATTACGAGGAACAAATGGAGGAAAAATCAATGTTTGTCCCCCTGGTAAACCCGTTTCCTCAAATCAGTAACAGGCAGGTCGGTTTCCCGATAGGGACTCTCAATACTCCCCGGCAGTCCTTTGCCCTGCTGCTGGCAGCAGCGCTGGAATCTTCCGCCGGCAATACGATGGACGGGAAGAGCAAACAGATAGATGACAAAAATATCACGGAGTTGCTGTTGCCTTTCTTTTTACTGGCAGCAGGCAACAGGGAACTTTTAACGTCCCTGTGGGTTGTTTTTAACTCCTTGCTGTCACAGGAGGAGAACGGGCAGCGTTATTTTCCTGCCACTAACAACAATAGTCGAGCGGCCGATGCCGGTGGGTTCGATGCCCTGATCAACGATGTGGCTAAAAAGTACGGTTTAGAACCGGCGTTGCTCAAGGCGGTGGTCAAGGTGGAATCGGGGTTCAATGCCTTCGCCCTTTCCCCCGCCGGGGCGCAGGGGTTGATGCAGCTCATGCCCGCCACGGCTACGGCTCTGGGAGTGCGGAACCCGTGGGACCCCCGGGAAAACCTGGAGGGGGGCGCCCGTTATTTGAAATCCCTGCTGGAGCGTTTCGGAGGCAATGTCAACCTGGCCCTGGCGGCCTATAACGCCGGCCCGGGGGCGGTGCAGCGCTACGGCGGCATTCCTCCCTACCGCGAAACGCAGCAATACCTGCAGCGGGTAGCTGCTGCAAGACATGAGTTTTTGGTGTAAAAAAGCAACCCGGCTGTTAAGCCGGGTTCAAACGTTTTATATGCCTTCCAACTGGCAGATTTTAGATCTAACCACTACCTAAAAGTCATCTTGAAGGTTCAGCCGGGCTTTGCGATCCCCTTCTTCGGCCAGCGCCTCTTCCCCGGCCTTAACAAGTTTACGTACCATGTTTCCGCCAATTTTCCCCGCTTCCCGCACGGTCAACTCATCCCCGGCATTGGCCAGATCATCCTCCAGGCCCAGTTCCCTGGCCGTCTCCCACTTAAGCCTATCCAGTTGCCTTTCCGTACGCAGCTTGTCGTTGTCCTTCTTATGACCCATTAGATCACCCCTGAGATTAGGATGCCTCAATCGTCTGATTGCGTATACAAGAACTAATTGCGTTAATACCATACAACGAGTAAGGCTGTTGACAAGGTAGTGCAGGTCGTAGCCTCTTTTGTTTTAGCGCGACAGGAAGATGGAACCCAGTGGCGAACAATTCCCTTGTTACTATCTGTCATTTTGGGGTGTTGTTGTTGGTTTCCAGGCCCCTGGTGTATTTGACCCTGGCTTTTGCAGCCGGCATCTTCCTGGCGGGCAGTTGGGGGTTGTCCCCCAACACGGCCCTATTGATTTGTGGTGCCCTGTTTTTCGCGGCCGTGCTGGGGTATTTTTTTCACTGGTCTTTTAACCGGTGGGTTATTTTAAGCCTGTTCCTGGCCCTGGGTTTCGCCTGGGCTACTTTGGCGGCTGGCCGTGTCAACCCCGTCCTTGATGAATATGCCGGACACTGGGTGACCCTGGAGGGCACCGTCAGCCAGGAGGCGGATGTCCGTTCGGACCGGGTTTACTACTGGCTGGATGTGCAGAGGATTTCCCTGGGCCGGGAGGCCCGGGAGCTCCAGGCGCTGGTACTTGTGCGGGCCGCCGCGCCCGGGCCGGTTTATTCCTACGGGGATCGTTTGCTCCTGCATGGTTTGCTTAACCGGCCTTTGGACCCGGGCAATCCCGGGGAGTTTGACTATCGCGCTTACCTGGCCCGCCGGGGTGCCGGTGCGGTCCTTATGGTGCGGGATCCCGCTTCCATTCAGAAGCTTGGGGTGGGCGGGCACCCGGTGGTGCGGGCGGTTCTGCGGGTTAAGGAAAAACTCCTCACGGTCGGCCGGGCTACCCTGCCGCCGGAGAAAGCGGCCCTTTTAAACGGAATTGTCTTTGGCAGCCAGGGGCAGATAGACCGGAAGACCTGGCAGCTTTTCAGTGAATCCGGTGTGGTTCACATCTTGAGCGTCAGCGGCCTGCACGTGGGCCTCGTTCTGGCAGGGGTACTGGCCCTGGTCAGGTTGCTGCGCGTGCCCCTTTTTCTTACCGCTCCTATTGTTACCGCGATATTGATCCTTTACGCCACCTTATGTGGTTTGGGTCCGGCGGTGACCCGTTCCACCCTCATGGCCCTCATGTTTCTCTGGGCCCACCACCTGGGCCGGGCAAGGGACTGGCCTACCACCCTGGCCGTGGCCGCCCTGGTCAGCCTCATGGTCAAACCCCTCTCCCTTTACGACATTGGCTTTCAGCTTTCCTTTACTGCCACCTGGGGCATCCTCTACCTGGGACCGGCGCTGGACGGGTTGTTAAAAAATATCATCCGGCATACGTGGTTAAGGGGGGCCCTCTGGGTTTCCCTGGCTGCCCAGCTGGCCACCCTGCCCCTGATAGCCTGGTACTACAATTTGATTTCCCTGGTATCTTTATTGACCAATCTGGCGGCAGTTCCTCTCACGGGGTTGATCCTTGCCCTGGGTACGGCGGCTGCTCTCCTGGGCCTGGTTATTCCCGCCCTGGCCGGTTTGATTAATATCAACACCTCCATGCTCCTGGATCTTTTCATGGGCCTGGTTTCCTTCTGCCGGGTCTTGCCCGGTTCGGTAATCTATGTTCCCACGCCGCCTTTTTTCCTGGTGGTGGCCTGGTATCCCCTTTTGTTTTTGGGAGTTTTGCTTGTCTCAAACGACGGCCGGGCCGCTTTGCGCCAATTTTTCAGCCGCCATCACCGCTTATTGCCGGTGGCTTTCATGGGCGGAGGACTTTTGATATCTATTTTTCTCTTTAAAAGTCCCGGGGAAAACCAGCTGGTGGTCCATTTCATCGATGTGGGCCAGGGGGACAGTATTCTCGTCCAGACTCCCGGCGGCAAAAACATGCTGGTGGATGCCGGGGGCTGGCCGGGGGAATTGGACTCGGGGGAAGGGGCCGGGGAGAAGGTGGTGGTGCCCTACCTGCGCCGGCTGGGTGTCAGGCGCCTGGACGTGCTGGTGATCACCCATCCCCACGAGGATCACGCGGGGGGAATGAAGGCAGTGATCGAGGCTTTTCCGGTTGATTTGGTCCTGGCGTCACCGGTGGGCGGAACGGGGAATCCCCCCGTATCTGCTGGGGCTCATTCCCAGTCTTCCGACAAAGTCCCTTTAACCTATAGCACTCTTATTGCCGGACTGGCCGCCCGGGGTGTGCCTGTGAAGGTAACGGGGGCCGGGGATCGCCTGCACCTGGACCCGGCCCTGGATATCCAGGTACTGGGGCCGCCCCGCCCGCTGCTTTCCGGCACCCGGTCTGATTTGAATAACGCCTCCCTGGTGCTGCGCCTTTGTTACGGGGAAGAAGTGCTGCTGCTTACCGGGGATATTGAGGTGGAAGCCCAGCAGGCCCTCATGGATGCAGGCGTCAATCTGGGCTGTACCGTGCTCAAAATACCCCACCACGGCAGCCGTTACCTCCTACCTTCTTTTCTGGAAAAAACACACCCGGATGTAGCGGTGATTTCCGTAGGGCGGCATAACAATTTCGGGCACCCCGCCCCGGAAACGCTGGAACGCCTGGCCCGGATGCCGGTGCGGGTTTACCGCACCGACCTGGATGGGGCGGTTATCTTGAGGATCGACGGCAAGCACATCTTTGTCAGGACAGGCCGCCAGCGCCGGGCGGCTTGAGGGGGTTTGGTGCCGGGTCAAGTTTTAAAGCAAATCGTGTGCCCCCCCCAAACATCCCCGGATTGCCTTATCCCGGTTTTTAAGCTAAACTGAAGCCAAACCGTTTTTAATACTATTTTTAAGAAGGGGGAATAGCCAGTGCCTGCCAACCTAACCCCCCAGTATCACGCTGCGGAAGAAGCTTTTCGCAATGCCACCACCGTTGAGGAAAAAATCGCCGCTCTGGAAGAAATGCTGGCCGTAATCCCCAAGCACAAGGGTACGGAGAAGCTTCAGGCTGACATTAAACGGCGGCTGGCCCGTTTGCGGGAAGAAGGTCAAAAGAAAGCCACCCTCAGCCGGCACGACCCCTTTCATATTGAAAAACAGGGAGCCGGGCAGGTGGCCCTGGTGGGTTATCCCAATAGCGGCAAATCAGCTCTCGTTGGGGCGCTAACCAGAGCCAGGGTGAAGGTGGCGGACTACCCCTTTACCACTACCATTCCTTTTAGCGGCATGATGCCTTACGAGGAAGTTTACGTCCAGATGGTTGACACCCCGCCTCTTACCGCCGAAGGATTCCCCCCAGGGCTGGCCGGTTTGCTGCGCAACGCCGACGCTCTGTTGCTGGTGATCGACAGTTGCGCCGGTGACTGTATAGATCAATTGGAAAATTCCCTGCTACTGCTGAACGAACGCAAAATCATCCGCAGCGAGATTCCTCCCGGGGTCAGGGCCGTACCTCCTCACCGGTTGATCATAGTTGCTAACAAAGCTGAACAGCCCGAGGGAAGGGAAAATCTTTCACTGCTGCAAGAACTGTTGCCGCCCCACCTGGAAATTTTACCGGTTTCTGCCGCAACAGGTCTCAACCTGGAACAGCTTAAAACCAGGCTGTTTTCAGCCCTGGAGGTTATTCGCGTTTTTACCAGGTCCCCGGGCAAAGAGCCCGACCTCACCCGCCCCTTTATTTTACCCCGCGGCAGCAATATTCTGGATCTGGCCGGGAACATTCACAAGGATTTTTTGAAAACCTTGCGTGGAGCACGCATCTGGGGGTCGGCCCGTTTCCCCGGTCAGAGTGTGCCGAAGGAATATGTCTTGCAGGACAGGGATATTGTGGAGCTGCTGGTATAAGAAGATTAAGCCAACACCGGTAAAACTCTACGCCAGCCACGATTTACACTAAGGAGGGAAAAAATGTCCTCTTTAAAGCTGGCCATTGTTCAATTCCCCAGGGATAGAACAGATCTTGAACAGAACATCGTGCAAATGTATAAGTTTTTGGATAAAATTACCGCGGACGTAGATGTGGTTTTGCTGCCGGAGGACTGGCTGGGAGCAACAGTGATTGACTGGGATGATTACCAGGAGATCATTATTAAATTATTCCACGGAGCCATCCTCTTCCGGGGCAAGTCCGGGGGGTATATCCCGGATGGTTCTCATGTTGCCGGGGGCCCATCTCCCACTCCCGTGTTTGTGTCCGGCGCTCAGTATGTCCGGGCGGAGGGAGGCATATTTTCCCGGGGCATGATCCTGGGCGGCGAACTGTCCGCCCCCGTTTTCTTTGAAAAACAGTTCCCCTCCCAGGCCATTGGCGAAAGGAACTATGTAAAGCCCGGCAGTTTATTACCGGTGATCGAGCACCGGGGCACACCTCTCGGTGTGGCGGTGTGTGTGGATATCATGTACCCGGAAATAGTGCGCAACCTGGCCTTAAGGGGGGCATTGTTAATCTTGAACCCGGCCAATATCCCGGTTGCCCGGATGCCCCTCTGGCAAAGCGTTGGCATCACCCGGGCCTGTGAGAACACTGTTTTTGTGGTTGCAGCCAACAATACCGCCACCAGCTACCCCGACGGCCGGGAAGTGCGGGGAGAAAGTTTTGTGGCCTATCCCGACGGGTATACCCTGTTATCCTGTGGCCGGGAACCGGGGGTATATTACTTCGACCTGGATCTGTCCCGGGTGAACAAGGTTCGCCAGAGATGGCCCTACCTGGAGGACGTGCGGTCAAACAGGGAGAGTATTTGCCGGAAGTATTACAGTGAATAGCCTCCATGACATAACTGCATAGATAAGTTATAAGTTGATAACCCGGTTATCTAAAAGGCCTTGTCAATCCCACGGCGGGTCATTTTGTCCATGACCGGATGTTCTTTTAGGAGCGCAAACCAGCACTCGATCGAACTCCGCCGTCGTATAATTTCTGTGAGTTGGTACTGCTCCGGTGGGGATAATAGAATAAACGGGGCTCATCTGTTACGTTTATTCTAACCACGGGGCCATAAGAGTTGCTACAATTGCAATGGTTCTGGCACTCTACCTGCTGGACAACGGCTTTGGGGCATCTGGAGGCCCGCTACTTTCAGGAACTCGTCAAAGTAAAATATCACTGAAAACGCGGCTGATTACCGGATAGTGTCTGACTTTTTATTTTGCGAAATTTTGCTCATGAGTAACGTGAGCAAAAACAACAACCAACCAGCTTATGTGAATTTGAGCAATTTAATAGTGCGGCCAATTACGCCAGGAGAAGAAACGTCCTGGAACGACTTGATGCGCGCTAGTGTCAACCTGAGTGATCCCCAGTTTTTAGAAGGAGATATTAAGCGAAAAGGGCAGGAAAAAAGGATTCTCCCCCGAATAATGGCTGTTAAAGGGCAAAAACAGCAAAGGGGGAGAATCCTTGATGGGCCTCAATCGGTTTGTTGCTTTATTTATAACATGGTTGACCGGAATACACAAGACCCAAGTGAAAACTCTGGCGGTGCTGGTGTATGGACTTTTACGCTTGCCCCGGCTAGGGGTAGCATCTTTAGGACGGGCCTTACCCGGGCCGGCGGCGGAGAAGCACCGCATCAAGAGAGTAGACCGTTTTTTGGGCAACCGTCGGCTGCAGGTGGATAAATGCGCGCGCCCGCTGGCCGGAGCCATAGTGGGGGCAAAGGAACGGGTGTTCGTAGCCATTGACTGGACGGACCTTCATGATGGTGCCCATCAGGCACTGGTAGCCGGAGTGGTTACCCGAGACCGGGCACTGCCGGTATGGTGGCAAGTGGTTGCCAAGGAACAACTTACGGCCAACCAGAACCGCATCGAGGATCGTTTTGTAGCCAAATTACGGCAGGTCCTACCTGCGCACTGCGAAGTGATAATTTTGGCGGACCGCGGCTTTGCCCGGGTGAGTTTTTTGCAGAGATTAGAGGCTTTAGGGTTCAAGTATGTAATTCGGGCGCAGGGAAACGTTTGGGTGGAATGGGAAAGCTACACTGGGGTACTGAGTAAGTTAAAGGCGTTGCCGGGAACGCAAAAGGATTTGGGCCTGGTTTATTACCAGAAGCAGGTACGCTGGCCAGTACGGCTGGTGGTGCGTTTTAAGCCGGGGCAGAAAGAACCCTGGTTGCTGGTCACCAACGTTGTCGAAGCGCGTGCCGAACGCATTGCCGACTGGTATGCACGGCGTATGGAGATCGAGGAATTTTTCCGGGACTTAAAGAACGAGCGGGCTGGTTTTCGGTTACGGGGGCTAGTTTTGAGGGCGGCGATGCGTTATAACCGTCTTTTTCTTCTGATAGCGTACGCTTACTACTTGCTAACTGTGTTGGGTGATTGGGCCGAAAAAAGACAGCTGCACCGGCGGCTGATGGCTAACACAGAGCGAAAGCGGACTCTGGGACTTTGGCGTGTGGGGTACTATATTTTTCGTTCCTGGTCGAGCGGACGAAGGGGCCGATGCCCCTGGGTATTCAATGCCTGGCCCGAGATAGCTTACAGCGGAATGTAGCAGGCACAAAAGGTGGGGATACCTGAGAGTGTCAACCCCTTGACAACTTAATTCGTATAATCTATAACAAATCTATAAAGCCAAACTGGAATATTGTTACCCAGTCAAGGATCTGTAATCAGGAAGCAAAGGTGCTTTCTTCAGGGCGGCTGTGTCCTGTGAAGGACCTTTTTTTTACCGGAAGGGAAAACAGGAATTGTATTAAAAACGGCAAAGCAACAAATTATGGTTGAAGATCAGGAAAAAGGATGATACATGTGCAAGCGCTGGATGCTGTTGATTTAGCAATCCTGAAAACCCTCCAGGAGAATGCCCGCTCTTCTTACCAGGAAATCGCTACCCGGGTTGGTGTTTCACGTGTCACCGTGCATGAAAGAATCCGAAAGCTCATGGAGAGCGGCGTCATCGAAGGTTTTCATGCCCGGGTCAATGCCCAACGCATCGGTTATCAGGTAACTGCCATCGTAGGTTTGATCACCATTCAGGGAAAAGAGGCGTACCGGACGATTGAGGAGTTGCAGCAGCTTACCGAGGTGGAGGAAATCCATGTCGTGACGGGGCGTTATGATTACCTTGTCAAAGTACGGGCGAAGGACAACGAGGACCTTCAGCGCATCCTCTTCAATAAAATTGATCAGGTTTATGGTTTTCAGCGGGCTGAGACGATGGTGGTCCTCTCCTCGCCGGTGGAGAAGTGCGGAATCGATCTGTACCGGGTGATCAATGACATCCAGGGCGCCCCACAAGGATAACAGAAAGCGGAGGGAAGAAGTGTGTTAATCATAAGTAAGGCCGGCAAGGAGGATATTGAGCAAATGTGCCTGCTGCTGCAGGAACTTTTTGACCTGGAGAAGGACTTTACTCCCGATTGGGAAAAGCAAAAAAAAGGACTGGAGTTGATTCTGGATAATCCCCAATACGGTTCCCTTTTGCTGCTGAAAAGAGACCAGGAGGTTCTGGGTATGGCCAACCTCCTTATTACAATAAGCACGGCAATGGGATGCAAAGTCATTTTACTGGAAGATTTTATTATTAAAAAAGAAGAAAGGAGAAAAGGACTGGGTAGTTATTTTATGGAAGCCATTAAAGACCTAGCCCGGAAAGAGGGCTACGGCAGGATTACCTTGCTGGCTGATAAGGACAACAGGCCGGCCCGGGAGTTTTACAGATCCCAGGGATTTCAAATGTCCAATATGGACTGCTGGCGCTATATACTGTAGTTCCCGGCTCCAAACAAATGCATAATTAAAAGGCAAAATTGTTTTCGAATAGTAGTTGACTTTACTGTTTTGTTGTGATAATATAAGCTTAAACAAACAAAGCGTTATCTAAATGTTAATTGCAAATATGTGATACGCAGTTGTATCACTGCGGCGAAGACGCCTTTTGTCAGGGAGCAGTCCTGCGGAAGGCGTTTTTCTGTTCTGCGGTATCATCTATTCCAACGGAAGCTTGCTGCAGAATTTTACGGTTTGCAGGGACCGGAGAACGAGCATAGGAGCCTTTCTCCGGCGGGTACGGTTATAATAAATTTGCCGGAGAGCGAGGGCGTGTATTTGCTACTATAAAACTGATCCATTTTTAGCCCCTGTGATATTGTCAAACTGATCCACCCTGGAAGCCGTGGTAGACAAAATGATACTGTG